>NZ_JCACHU010000069.1:0-148257 GCF_059504005.1 Belnapia sp.
CGGATCGCACATCCCAACCGGATAGGGAAACCTCTGTCTCGGTCAGAACACTAGGCGCCCAGGCCCGAGCGTTCTGCATGCCAGTTAACCCAGATCACGTTGCTGTTCCTCAACAAAGCGACATATGACTCCCGCGGGTCGTCGAGTTATCCGGAAGGCCCACGACCCGAAGCGCGTAATAATGCTCAAAGCATTACAACCTCCGAACCCGCCCGCGGTTCCGTTGGCACTGACGTCAGCCGCTCCGGCCGGAGGGGACGCGACCCCGCCCTGGGCCATCGGCCTGGCAGCCCTGCTGCTGATTTGGCCAGCCGCATGGAACGGCTACCCGCTGGTCTTCGCCGATACCGGGACCTATCTCGGCCAGGCCCTGATGGGCTATGTCGGCTGGGACAGGCCGCCCTTCTACAGCCTCTTCATTCACGCCCTGCACTGGAGAATTTCGCTCTGGCCGGTGGTGATCGGCCAGGGGCTGCTGGTGGCGCATCTGCTGCACCTCGTGCTGCGGGTCCAGCGCCAGCCGGGGCCGGTGCCGCTGGTCGTCGCTGCTGCGGCGCTGGCGATGCTGACCGGCCTGCCCTTCGTCGCCGCCCAGATCATGCCGGACGTCTTCACCGGCCTTGTCGTGCTCTGCATCTGGCTGCTTGGCTTTCACTGGTCGGCGCTCGGGCGGTGGGAGCGGCCTTACCTGCTCGGCCTCGCCAGCCTGGCGGTGGTGGTCCACCAGAGCCATGTGCCGCTCGCCATTGGCCTCGCGGTGATCTCTGCCGCGCTGCTCGGCTTCAGCCGGGGGGCTGGGGCGGCGATGCGCGGCCTCGGCCGGATGCTGCTTCCGGCGGTCCTTTCCATTGCCGCCCTGCTGGCGGTGAATGCGGCGGCGCACCGCATCATCTCCATCTCCCCCTTCGGCTCCGTCTTCCTCGCCACCCGGCTGATCTTCGACGGCAGCGGGCGTGCCTATCTCGAGCGGAACTGCCCGGCGATCGGCTACCGGATCTGCGGCGCGCTCGACCGCATCGGCACCGAGCACAACCTCTTCCTTTGGACGCTGGACGGGCCGCTCTATGCTGATCTCGGCGGGCCGAAGGCCTGGACGCCGGAGGCCCGGGCCATCATCCGCGGCGTGATCGCCGATGACCCGCTCGGCGTGGTGGCCGGCACGGTGCGGAACACGCTGCACCAGCTCGTCACCACCGCCAGCGGCGACGGCCTCGAAGCCTGGCCCAGCCTGCCCGGGCCGGAGCCGGTGATCGCCCGCTTCTTCCCAGGGGAGCATGCTGCCTACCGCGCCTCCCGCCAGCAGCAGGGCGAGGCCCGTCCCTTTGCCCACAGGCTGACGCCGCTGCATGTCGGCGCCTTCTGTCTCGGCTTGGTCGGGCTGCTGGTGCTGGCCTTCCGCCGCGGCTGGTCCCTGCCGGAACTGGCGCTGGCGGCGCTGCTGGTCGCGGCGATGATAGGCAATGCGGCGATCACCGGCGGCCTTTCCGGCCCGGCCGACCGCTACCAGGCGCGGCTGCTCTGGCTCAGCCTCTTCGTCGCCCTGGTGGTGCTGCGGCCGAAGCTGCGGGCGGCAACAAGGCCGGGCGGCAGCGAGTTAGTCGGCGCCGGCGGCACCGGCTGAGGCTGCGGGCGGCGCGCCATCCATCAGGATGGCGGCGAGCATGCCGGGGCGCGGCCTCGACGCGTAATGGGAATGCTGCCGGGAAGGGCGGCGCCGCTGCCCCGCCATGCGGCTCTTGAGCGAAGCGGGGCAACGGGCGATCCTGCCCGGCAAGGCCCGCGCTTCACGCCTCGGCCGATGCGAAGGAGGAGCTGGCCGCATGCCCGGACCGCTCGCGGGCATCCGCGTGCTCGACCTGACCACCGTGCTGGTCGGTCCCTACTGCACCCAGCTCCTCGCCGAGATGGGCGCCGAGGTCACCAAGGTGGAGGCGCCGGAGGGCGACATGGTCCGCCTGATCGGACCCGGCCGCAGCCCGGGCATGGGCGGCATGTTCCTCACCATCAACCGCGGCAAGCGCAGCATCGCCCTGGACCTGAAGCGCCCCGAGGCACGCGAGGTGCTGCTGCGCCTAGCACGCGGGGCCGATGTGCTGGTGACCAACATCCGCCCGGCGGCGATGGCCCGCCTCGGCCTCGACTATCCGGCGCTCCGCGCGGTCAACCCGCGCCTCGTCTACGGTGCCGTGCTCGGCTATGCGCAGTCCGGCCCCTATGCCCCGCGCCCGGCTTATGACGACCTGATGCAGGGCGCCGCCGGCATCGCCCACCTGCAGTCCCGCACCGGCGACGGCACGCCGCGCTACGCGCCGCTCGCCATGGCGGACCGCGTCACCGGCCTCGCCGCGCTCGGCGCCCTCTGCGCCGCCCTCGTCCACCGCGAGCGGAGCGGGGAGGGGCAGCTGGTCGAGGTGCCAATGTTCGAGACGATGCTGAATTTCGTCCTCGGCGACCATCTCGGCGGCAAGGTCTTCGACCCGCCGCTCGATGCCGGCGGGTATGGAAGGCTGCTCTCGCCCGACCGCCGCCCCTACCGCACCCGCGACGGCCATGTCTGCACGATGATCTACAACGACCGGCAGTGGCGCAGCTTCTGTGTCGCGGTCGACTGGCCGGACCTGGTCTCGACCGACCCGCGCTTCGCCAGCCACGCCACGCGCACCCGCCATATCGACGCGATCCTGGCGATGCTGGCCGGGGAATTCCTCAAGCGCAGCACCGCCGAGTGGATGGAGCTCCTGGCCGCCGCCGACCTGCCGGTGACGCCCGTGCATACGCTGGAGAGCGTCTTCGAGGACCCGCATCTCCGGGCGACCGGCTTCTTCGGCCGCGAGGAGCATCCGACCGAGGGGCCGCTCACCCGCATGGCCGTGCCCTTCGCCTTCTCCGCCTGCCCGGCCGGCGAGCGCAGCCCGGCACCCCGCCTCGGCGAGCACAGCGCTACGATCCTGCAGGAAGCCGGCTATGGGGAGGCGGAGATCGCCGCGCTGCTCTCGGCCGGCGCCGTCCGCGGCGTCGAACCGGCCGCGCCAGGGGACGTTGCACCGGCATGCGCCCCTGGATGATCCTCGCCCTTCCGCTGCTCGCCGCCTGCACGGATCACGCCGGGCGCCCGGCGCCGGGCCCGACCCGCGGCGACGCGGCCGCCGCCAATACCGGCCTGCTGCGCCCCGAGGCCGGTGTCGATCCCGGCATCCGCGCGCCCCTGCCCAATCGCAGCCCGACGACGACCCCCGTCATCCCGCCCAATCCCGCCATCCAGGGACGCTGACTGGCCGGAGCGCAGGACGGCGCCTATGCTTCCCGCGTGCCCGGCTTCACCCTCACCCCCATCGGCCATCTGGAGACACCATGGCCGAGCCCTGCGGACTGCCCGCGCAACGGCCGCCAGCCCGAGCCGCGCCCGCTCTGCCGCGCCGTCATCGCCGAGCCCTACCGCGAGGGGCTCGACCAGCTCGACAGCTTCTCCCACCTGATCCTGCTCTACTGGATGCACCTCGCGGAGCCGGCGCCGTTGACCATCACACCGCGATTCGCCGCCGGCCCGCGCGGCGTCTTCGCCACCCGTGCCCCGGTGCGGCCCAACCCGATCGCCCTTTCCGTCGTTCAATTCGAGGGCTTCGCCGCGCCCGGCGTGCTGCTGGTCCGCAACCTGGACTGCGCCAGCCTCACGCCGCTGCTCGACATCAAGCCCTATCTGCCGACGGTCGATGCCGAGCCCGAGGCGAGCATGGGTTGGCTCGCGCCCCGCTAGAGCAAACTGCGATCAAGTGGGATCACCTGCTCGGAGGAACTTGCTTGGCGGGACAATAGATGAGAGCGGCTTCCGTGAGCCAGTGCGAACGGAAACCGCTCTCGTCACACGCCGCCGCAGCCCTTCGCGCGCAGCGCCGCCACCACCCAGTCGCGCTCCCAGCGTCCGCCATCGATCGCCTCCTGCGCCCGGGCCTCCTTCGCTTGGTGTCCTTCCGCCGCCGTGATCGCCTCCGCCGCCTCCGCCGCCGGCAGCACGACGACGCCATCCTCATCCGCCATCACGAGGTCGCCCGGCATCACCACCTGCCCGCCACAGGCGACGGGATAGCCGATCTCGCCGGGCCCGTCCTTGTAGGGGCCCGAGGGCGTGATGCCCCGCGCCCAGATGCCGATCGGCAGCTCGCCGAGTTGCGCCGCATCGCGCACCGCGCCATCGACGATGACCGCCGCGATTCCGCGCCGCGCGGCCCAGCCCATCATCAGCTCGCCGGTGATGGCGATGTCGAGATCGCCGCCGGCATCGATGACGATGACATCGCCGGCCTCGGCCATGTCGATCGCCCGGTGCAGCATCAGGTTGTCGCCCGAGCGCGCCCGCACGGTGAAGGCCGGCCCCGCCACGGCGAGCGTGCTGCCGAAGGCGCGGAAGCCGCCGCGCATGGTCTGCATGCGGTTCACCACATCGCCGATATTGGCGGCCGGGATGGCAGCGGCGCGGGCGCAGAGCGCGCGATCGACGCGACTCGTCACCGGCCGGACTCGGAAGCCGAGTGTCATGGGCTGTCTCTCCATTGGATCATGGGCCTGCATCATGCCTGGCGGACGGACTCTGTCGAGCCGCGGGAGTTCGCTTCTCAAATTTGCGTGCGCCGATGACGCTACCGGATCCCTTGGTCCTCCGGCACGTATCGCAACAGTGACGTTACCGGATCCACTCGATTCCAGGACCCAGTTCCGAGAGCCGCCTGGATGATCGCGGCTCCGCTATTCTGGGGCTTAACAGCATCGTGTCCATGGATGAGCAGAGTTACCTTTGTGCGCTAACAGGAACGAAGTATTCCATCCAATAGGTTGAAAAATCATCCTGGCTACAAATCAACCGAGTGCCTGACGCCGACCCCCAACCGGAGGCTTTGATGACGACGCCGCGCCCCATCCTGATCGTCGAGGACGATGCCGCCCTGCGCGCCACGCTGGCCGAGCAGCTTGCCCTTAACGGCGACTTCACGGCCGATGAGGCCGAGAGCGCAGGCCAGGCGGAGGCCAAGCTCGCCGACGCCAATGCCCGCTACGACGCCATCCTGCTCGATATCGGCCTGCCCGATGCCGACGGGCGTGACTTCTGCGCCAAGCTCCGCCGCGACGGCCGCCGCATGCCCGTCATCATGCTGACCGGTGCGGATGGCGAACAAGATGTCGTCCGCGGGCTCGATTCGGGCGCCAACGATTACATCGCCAAGCCCTTCCGCCTGCCGGAGCTGCTGGCCCGTGTCCGCGCCCAGCTCCGCATCTTCGACAACAGCGAGGATGCGATCTTCTCCATCGGGCCATACATGTTCCGCCCGAGCGTCCGGACCCTGATGGAGCCGGCGCGCAACCGCCGCATCCGCCTGACCGACAAGGAATGCGCGATCCTGAAATACCTCTACCGCGCGGGCGGCAAGCCGGTGGGGCGGCAGATCCTGCTGAACGAGGTCTGGGGCTACAACAGCGCGGTGACGACCCACACGCTGGAGACGCATGTCTACCGCCTCCGCCAGAAGATCGAGCCCGATCCCTCCCAGGCGCGGCTCCTGCTGACCGAGGCGGGCGGCTACAAGCTCGCCCCCGCCGCCCTCGGCCTCGGCCAGGCCTGAGGAGCGTCTTGCCAGTCCTTTGGCCGGGCAGCAGCATGGCGAGCCCGCCAAAGGACGCGCCGGATGAGTGAACTGCCGAGTGCCGTCGAGCTGGAGGAGATCACCGGCGCGCCGGCCCCGGCCGCTCCCGACATCTGCCTCGGCGACTGCCTCCTGAGCGAGGGCCCGCCGCTGCCGGGCGCGGCCCGGCTCGCCCTCGCCGCTGCCATGGCCGAGGCCCGCTACCACCGCATCGGCCTCACCAGCTACCGCGATCCGGCCCGCATCGCCGATGCCGAAGCGCTGCTGCGCGGCGCTCCCCGCCGCCCCGGCCTCGTCTGGCAGGTGTTCTGTCCCGACCTCGGGGCCGTTCGCCGTGCCCTCCTCGCCCAGGACAGCGGCTGGGGGCCGGAGGAGCTGCTGCTGCCGATCGCTGCCACCGACGCCGCCGCCCGGGCGCTGTTTGGCGAGGATAGCGCCGCCCGCTGAGCGGGCATCGCCGCGATGGCGGCCGAGGCGAATGGCCGCTTCACCCTCTGCGCCAGCATCGCCGCCGCCTTCGCCGAATCCGCCATGCCCGCCGGCGTGCTGGACGATGCCGAGCGCCTGGCCGAGTTCGGCATCACCCGCATCGCCATCGCCGATGCGGAAGGCGCCGCGACGCCGCCCCGCCTCCGCGACCTGATCGGCTGGCTGCATGGCGGGCTGCCGACTGCAAGCTTCATCGCCCGCTTCGGCGACCGGCGCGGCACCGCCCTCGCCAATACCCTTGCCGCGATCGAATCGGGGATCACGGAGGCCGACGCGGCGCTGGGCGGCGCCGGCGGCTTCTGCTGCGCCGAGGAATTAGCAGCGGCGCTTGCCGCCATGGGCCTCGGCACCGGCCTCCAGCCGGCGCCGCTGCGTCGTGCCGGCCGCGCTGCCGAGCAGGCGCTCGGCCGCGCGCTGCACAGTCGCATCCTGCGCATGGAGGAGGCTGGCTAGAGCAAACCCCGGTCGGATCGAGTGATCGACTCGACCGGAAAACAGGCCGGAGCGCGTTCCGTAAGCCGGGCAGAGGAAACGTGCCCCAACGCTGCTCCCGCCCGATGCCGCCGGCGGAGGTTGCCCTCGCCCGCTGTCCGCGCCGCCGCATGGACCGGCGTGCGGCCTGCGTCAGGCCGCCAGCCGCACCCGCGCCGCCGCCTTCACGAGGTCGGCGCATTTCTCGCCGATCATGATGGCAGGCGCATTGGTATTGCCCGAGACGACCGTCGGCATGACCGAGGCATCGGCGACGCGCAGCCCCTCGATGCCCCGCACCCGCAACTCCGGATCGACCACGCTCGCCGCGTCGCCGCCCATGCGGCAGGTGCCGCTCGGATGGTAGATCGTGATGCCCGTCCGCCGGATGAAGGCGAGGATCTCGTCGTCGCTCGCCGTCTCCGCGCCGGGCACGATCTCCTCCTCCACCCATTGCCCGAGCGCCCGCGTCTGCGCCAGCCGCCGCCCGAGCTTGATGCCCTCGACCATGCAGCGCCGGTCGGTCTCGGTGGCGAGGTAATTGGCCTGGATGCGCGCCTTCGCCATCGGGTCCGCGCTGGCGAGCGTGATGCTGCCCCGGCTCTCCGGCCGAAGCTGGCAGGCGCTGATGGTCATGCCGGGGAAGGGATGCAGCTGCTGCATGCTCTTCTCCGCGCTGAAGGGCAGGAAGTGGTACTGCACGTCGGGCGTCGCGCTGCCCGGCAGCACGCGCGCGAAGAGCCCGGCCGTGCCGGCGCTCACCGTCAGCGGCCCGGTGCGGCGGATGGCGAATTCCGCCCCCATCAGGAACTGGCCCCAGAGGCTCCGAGTCCGGGTGTTCATGCTAACCGGCTTGTTGATCCGAAAGGCCAGCCGCGCCTGGAAATGGTCCTGCAGATTGGTCCCGACCGCGGGCAGGTCATGCACCACCTCGATGCCCATCTCCTGCAGATGCCCTGCCGGCCCGATTCCCGAAAGCAGCAGCAGGTGCGGCGAGGCGATGGCGCCGCCGCAGAGGATCACCTCCCGCTCCGCCCGCACGGCCAGCATCGCACCATGCCGGCGGAAGCGCACGCCGGCCGCCCGGCGCCCCTCCAGGACGAGTCCGGTGCTGTGAGCATCAGCGACGATGATGAGGTTGGGGCGGTTGCGTGCCGGCTTCAGATAGGCCTTGGCCGCGCTCACCCGCCAGCCCTTGCGCGAGGTCGTCTGGTAGAAGCCGGCGCCTTCCTGCGTCTCGCCGTTGAAGTCCTCGTTGCGCGGGAAGCCGAGCTCGACCGCTGCATCGACGAAGGACTGCGCCAGCGGATTGCGGTCGCGCAGGTCGCTGACGGCGAGTGGCCCGCCCGTGCCATGCAGCCGGCTCCCGCCGCGTTCCTGGTCCTCGGCCCGGCGGAAATAGGGCAGGACATCCTCGAAGGACCAGCCAGTGCAGCCGAGCTGCCGCCAATGGTCATAATCCTCCTGCTGGCCGCGAACATAGAGCAGCCCGTTGATGGCGGAGGAACCGCCGAGCACCCGCCCGCGCGGCCAGGGCACCCGCCGCCCCTCAAGCTCAGGCTCCGGCTCGGTCATGAGGTTCCAGGAAAGCGTCGGGTGATACATGGTCTTGGCATAGCCGATCGGCACATGCAGCCACGGGTTCCAGTCCCGCGACCCGGCCTCCAGCAGCACCACCCGCACGGAGGGATCCTCCGAGAGCCGCGCCGCCACCGCGCAGCCGGCCGAGCCGGCGCCTACCACGACATAGTCGGCGCTCACCGGCAGGTTGTCGCTCATCCTCGTCCCTCCCAGACCGGGCCTAGTGAAGCCTTGTTGCCCCCGTGCGCCAAGGGGCTTGCCGGGGCAGGGGAGGGGCGGGAGACTGCCTGCCATGCCCGTGCTCGATGCCCTGGCCGAAGCCCTCGGCCCAAGACACTGCCTGACCGACCCGGCGGATCTGGCGCCCTACGCCGTCGACTGGCGCGGCACCTCCCGCGCCATGCCGCTCGCCGTGCTGAAGCCCGGCACGGTGGAGGAGGTCTCCGCCGCCATGCGCCTCGCCAGCGAGGCGGCCATCCCGGTCGTCCCGGCCGGCGGCCGCACCGGCCTCGCCGGCGCCGCCGTGGCCCGCCCGGGCGAGCCGCGCTCCCTCATCCTCAGCCTCGAGCGGCTGAACCGCATCCGCGACGTCGATGCGCGCGACTTCTCCCTCGTCGCCGAGGCCGGATGCGTGGTGCAACAGGTGCAGCAGGCCGCCGCCGCCGTCGACCGCCTCTTCCCCATCGCCTGGGGCGCGCAGGGGACGGCGCAGATCGGCGGCATGCTCGGCACCAATGCGGGGGGCATCCGCACCATCCGCTGGGGCAATGCGCGGGAGCTGGTGCTCGGCCTCGAGGTCGTCCTCGCCGACGGCCGGGTGCTGAACGACCTCCGCCGCGTGCGGAAGGACAACAGCGGCTACGCGCTGCGCCATCTCTTCATCGGCGCCGAGGGCACGCTCGGCGTCATCACCGCCGCCGCGCTCCGCATGGTGCCGCCGCTGCGCGCCGTCGAGACCGCTTTCCTTGCCGTGCCCTCACCGGATGCGGCGCTCGCCCTGCTCTCCCGCATGCAGGCTGCCGGGGCGGAGCTGGTCGCCTTCGAGCTGATGAACCGCCTCTGCCTGGAGATGGTCGCCCGTCACGGTCCGCAGCTCCGCCTGCCGCTGCCGCTGGAGAGCCCCTGGTTCGTCATGGTCGAGCTCGCCGCGCCGCACCCCGCCGTCCCGGTCCGCGCCATGCTGGAGGCGGCGCTGGAAGCCGCGCTCGAGGCCAGCGAATGCACCGATGCCGTCCCCGCCGAAAGCGAGGCCCAGCGCCTCGCCTTCTGGCGCATCCGCGAGGACTTCCCCGAATTCGCCCGCGTCGACGGTCCGTCCATCTCCACCGACACGGCCGTGCCCGTCTCCGCCGTGCCCGCCTTCCTCGCCCGCACCGAGGCAGCGCTGGCCGAGCGCTGGCCGGAGGGCCGCATGTTCGCCATCGGCCATGCCGGCGACGGCAACATCCATGTCAGCCTGAAGGCCCCGCCCGGCCTCGCCCAGCCGGACTGGGCCGTCCGTGCCGGCGCCGCCGACATGGTGGTGAACGAGATCGCCACCAGCCTCGGCGGCAGCTTCAGCGCCGAGCACGGCATCGGCACCGGCAAGCTCCACGTCATGCAGGCGCTGAAGGACCCGCTGGCGCTGGAGCTGATGCGGCGGATCAAGGCGACGCTCGACCCGCAGGGCATCATGAACCCGGGCAAGGTGCTTCCGTCGAACTAGGCGGGCCTCAGCTCATCCAGTTGCCGCCGTCGATGTTGTAGGTCTGCGCCACGACATAGCCGGCGTCCGGCCCGGCGAGGAAGGCGGCGAGGCCGGCGATCTCCTCCGGCCGTGCCATCCGCCCGATCGGCACCGCCGCGCCGACCTGGCGCTTCTTCTCGCCCGGCGGCAAGCCCTCGTAGCGGGCGAAGCGCCGGTCCACATCGTCCCAATGCTCGTTGTCGACCACGCCCGGCGCGATGGCGTTGACGTTGATGCCGTGCCGGATGAGGTCGAGCCCCGCGCTCTGCGTCAGGCTGATCACCGCCGCCTTGGAGGAGCAGTAGACGGCGACCAGAGCCTCGCCACGCCGCCCGGCCTGGGAGGCGAAGTTGATGATCCTGCCGCCGCCGCCCTGCGCGATCATCTGCCGCGCCGCCGCCTGCAAGGTGAAGAGTAGCCCCTCGACATTCACCGCATAGACGCGGGCATAGCTTTCGCGCGTGATCTCGACGATGGGGGCCAGATCGAAGATGCCGGCATTGTTCACCAGGATGTCGAGCCGGCCGAAGTCCGCGACGGTGCCGGCGATGGCGGCGTCGATGCTCTCCTGCCGCGTGACGTCGAGATGGAGCGAATGCGCGCCCTCGCCGATCGCCTGCGCCGCCGCGGCGCCGGCCTCGGCATTGAGGTCGCCGATCATCACCCGCGCGCCCTCGCGGACATAGCGTTCGGCGATGGCGCGGCCGATGCCGCGCGCTGCGCCGGTGACCAGGGCGGATTTCCCGCGCAGCATCATGACGTCGTCCCCAGGGATGAAAGGGCAGGGTAGAGCGTCCGCCAGCGGGGCAGCCGCTCGGCATAGGCGGCGGCGAGGCCGGGCTCGGGCAGGATGGTTTCCGCCCGCTCCGGGGCGGTGCAGACCGCCTCGGCCGCCTCGCCGGTGACGGCCAGCCGGGCCAGCCGCGCCGCGCCGAAGGCGCCGCCCAGTTCGCCCGCCGCCAGGCGGTGCAGCGGGATGCCAAGCGCCGCGGCCAGGATGCCGACCCAAAGCCGCGAGCGCGACCCGCCGCCGATCACCGTCGCCTCCCGCAGCGCCGTGCCGGAGGCGGCCAGCGCATCCAGCCCGTCGCGCAGCGAGAAGGCGACGCCTTCCAGCACCGCCTGGGTCAGCGTCGCGCGCCCACTCTCCTGCGACAGCCCGGCAAAGGCCCCCCGCACCGCGCCGTCATTGTGCGGCGTCCGCTCGCCGGAGAGGTAGGGCAGGAAGAGCGCCTCGCCCGACGCCCGAACCGCCGGCACCTCCGCCAGCAGCGCCGCCTCCGACGCACCCGCGACGCCGGACCACCAGGCGAGCGAGGCGGCGGCCGAGAGCGTCACCCCCATCTGGTGCCAGGTCCCGGGCAATGCGTGGCAGAAGCTGTGCACCGCCCCCTGGGGCCAGGGCCGGTAGTGCTCCGTCGTGGCGAAGACGACCCCCGAGGTGCCGAGCGAGACGAAGGCATCGCCCGGCCTGATGGCGCCGAGCCCGACCGCGCCCGCCGCATTGTCGCCCGCGCCCCCGGCCAACAGCGGCGGCTGCTCGAACCCCCACTCCGCCGCGAGGGCCGGCCGCAGCCGCCCGGCCGGCGCGCTGCCCTCCACCAGCCGCGGCATGGCCTCCCGCGACAGGCCGGTCGCCCCGAGCAGTTCCTCCGACCAGTCCCGCCGCCCGACATCCAGCCAGAGCGTGCCGGAGGCGTCCGACATCTCCTCGGCCATCTCGCCGGTCAGCCGGTAGCGCAGCCAGGCCTTGGGCAGCAGCACATGCCGGGTGCGGGCGAAGACCTCCGGCTCATGCCGCTGCAGCCAGAGCAGCTTCGGGGCGGTGAAGCCCGGCATGGCGAGGTTGCCGGCGATGGCATGCAGCCCCGGCACCGCCGCATCCATCGCGCGGCATTCCGCGGCCGCGCGCGTGTCGTTCCAGAGGATGCAGGGCCTCAGCACCGCCCCCGCCTGATCGAGCAGCACGGCGCCATGCATCTGCCCCGAGAGGCCCACCCCCCGCACCGCCGCCCAGTCCCGTGGCCGGGCCGCCCGCAACTCGGCGGCGAGGCCGAGCAGCGCCTGCCACCAGGCCTCCGGGTCCTGCTCGCTCCAGCCCGGATGCGGCCGCGTGACGGAAAGGGGCCGCGCCGCATCCGCCAGGATGCGCTGCGCCTCGTCCACCAGCAGCGCCTTGACCGAGGAGGTGCCAAGGTCGATGCCGAGGAAGATGCTCACCCCGCCGCCTCGACCTCGGCCGCCCGCGGCAGGTCCGCCCCGCGACGGGCACAGGCGAGGCCGGCCGCGAGCTCCGCAGAGCCCAGCGCGTCGCCGAGCGCCTCCATGCCGAGCCCTGCCAGGGCCTCGCGCCGCAGCAGCCCGCGATGCCGCAGCCGGGCGAGCAGCGCCGCATGGAAGGTATCGCCCGCGCCCACCGTGTCGATGACCTCGACCGGCCGCGCCGGCACCTCCACCCGCCCGGCGGAGGACCAGCCGATGGCGCCGCGCCCGCCCTGCGTCAGCACCACGAGCGCCGTGCCCTCCGCCAGGCGATCCTGCGCCCAGGCCTCGGCATCCACGCCCTCGCCATAGGCTGTCTCGAGATCCTCGCTGCTCAGCTTGACGATCGCCGCAAGGCGCAGGAAATGCCCGAGCCGCTCCCGCCATCGTCCGAGATCGCCGACCACGGACGGCCGCAGGTTGGGGTCGAGGCTGAGGACCCGCTGCGCCGCCTCGCGCTCCGCCAGGGCGAGCAGCGTGCTCCCCACCGGCTCGACCGCCAGGGCGAAGGAGCCCATGGCGACGGCCTCGACGCCAGGCCCGAGCGCCGCTGGAAGGTCGCCGGGCGACAGGTCCCGGTCGGCGCAGTTCTCGGCATGGAAGCTGTAGGTTGGCTGGCCCTCCGCATCCGCCGAGACGATGGCGAGGGGCGTCGGCCGCGGGCTGCGGCGGGCAAGGGCCGTATCGACGCCCTCCGCCGCCAGCCGCGCGGCGAGGAAGTCGCCAAAGGCATCGCGCGACAGGCCGCCGAGATAACCCGCCGGCACCCCAAGCCGCGCCAGCCCCACCGCGACGTTGAAAGGCGAGCCGCCCGCCGTTGCCCTGACCGGCAGCGCCGCGCCGCCCGCCGCTTCGCCGAGGAAGAGGTCCATCAGCGCCTCGCCGCAGACGAGGATCATGCAGCGAGCGGATGCTGCTCGAGCGCCGGCAGCGCCTGTCCCGCCTCGTCGAAGAGATGGCAGGCAGCGCCATCGACCGCCAGGCGGACCGGCGCCCGCGCCGCCGTCTGGTCCCCGCCCTCGATCTGCACCACCAGAGGCTCGCCCCCTGCCAGCGTCACATGCAGCAGCGTCAGCCCACCGAGCCGCTCGGCCAGCCGCACCTCGCCGGCAAGCGCCCCCTCCGGGTGCGGCCGCAGCGCCTCCGGCCGGATGCCGAGGGTCGCCGTCCCGCCGGCCTGCGCACCGCTCATCGCGGCCGGCACGGTGAGTTCCGCCCCCGAGCGCAGCGCCACCCGCACCCCGCCCGCATCCGCCCCGAGGATCCTCGCCTCGAGGAAGTTCATCCGCGGCGAGCCGATGAAGCCGGCGACGAAGAGATTGGCCGGGTGGTGGTAGAGCTCGAGCGGCGAGCCGATCTGCTCCACCCGCCCCGCCTGCAGCACCACGATCTTGCTGGCGAGCGTCATCGCCTCGACCTGGTCATGCGTCACATAGACCATGGTCGCATCCAGCTCCTGATGCAGCCGGGCGAGCTCGATCCGCATCTGCCCGCGCAATGCCGCATCGAGGTTGGAGAGCGGCTCGTCGAAGAGGAAGATGCGCGGGTTGCGCACGATGGCCCGCCCGATCGCAACGCGCTGCCGCTGCCCGCCCGACAGCTCCTTCGGCCGCCGGTCGAGATAGGGTTCGAGCTGGAGGATGCGCGCCGCCTCGGCGACCTTACGCTCCCGCTCCGCCTTGGCAACGCCCGCCATGCGGAGCGCAAAGCCCATGTTCTGCCGCACCGTCATGTGCGGGTAGAGGGCGTAGGACTGGAACACCATGGCGAGGCCGCGATCCGCCGGCCCGACCTCGTTGACGCGCTTGCCGTCGATCAGCAGCTCGCCCCCGGTGATCTCTTCGAGGCCCGCGATCATCCGCAGCAGGGTCGACTTGCCGCAGCCGGAGGGCCCGACGAAGACGACGAAGTCGCGGTCCGCGACATCGAGGTTGACGCCCTTGATGACCTCATGGGCGAGATAGCTCTTGCGGATATCCTTGAGCTGGAGCGTGGCCATGGATGGGCTCCTACTTCACGGCGCCGAAGGTCAGCCCGCGCACGAGCTGGCGCTGGCTCAGCCAGCCGAAGACGAGGATGGGCGCGACCGCGACCGTCGAAGCGGCCGAGAGCTTGGCGAAGAACAACCCCTGCGGCGAGGAGAAGGAGGCGATGAAGGCCGTCAGCGGCGCCGCCTCGGAGGAGGTGAGGTTGAGGCTCCAGAAGGCCTCGTTCCAGCAGAGGATGAGCGAGAGCAGCCCGGTCGAGGCGATGCCCGGCACGGTGAGCGGCAGCAGCAGGTGCCAGAACTCGGAGCCGGTTCGGGCGCCGTCCATCCGCCCTGCCTCCAAGATCTCGCCCGGCACCTCCTTGAAGAAGGTGAAGAGCATCCAGACCACGATGGGCAGGTTCATCAGCGCGTAGATGACGACGAGCCCCGCGCGGCTGTCGAGCAGGCCGAAGGTGCGGAACAGCAGGTAGATCGGCACCAGCACGCCCACCGAGGGCAGCATCTTGGTCGACAGCATCCAGAGCAGCGTCGAGCGCGTGCGCCGCGTCGGGTGGAAGGCCATGGCATAGGCTGCCGGGATGGCGAAGGCCAGCGCCAGCACTGTCCCGCCGACCGAGACGATGACGCTGTTCAGCGCGAAATGCAGGTAGTCCGCCCGCGCCTGGACTTCCTGGTAGCTCGCGAGCGTCGGCGTGAAGAAGAGGCGTGGCGGCACCTCGATGGCCGCGACCTCGGTCTTGAAGCTGGTCAGCACCATCCAGAAGATCGGGAAGAAGAGCAGCAGCGCCACGCCCCAGCCCAGGATGGCGGTGAGCAGCATCTGCCGTCCGGTGGTGCGCATCGGCTCAGACCTCCAGCCGCTGGGCGATGGAGCGGACGAGGAAGAAGGCGACGATATTGGCGAGGATGATCGCCACCACCCCGCCCGCCGACCCGCCGCCCACATCGAACTGCAGCAGCGCCCGCGCATAGATCAGGAAGGCGAGGTTCGTCGTCGCATTGCCCGGCCCGCCCGAGGTGGTGACGAAGATTTCGGCGAAGACGGTGAGCAGGAAGATGGTCTCGATCATCACCACGACGCTGATGGCGCGCCCGAGATGCGGCAGGGTGATGAAGAAGAATTGCGCGATCGGCCCGGCGCCGTCCATCCGCGCCGCCTCCTTCTGCTCGTGGTCGAGCGACTGCACCGCCGTGAGCAAAATCAGCAGGGCGAAGGGCAGCCATTGCCAGGAGACGATGACGATGATCGCCGCCATGGGATACTCGGCGAACCAGTCCACCGGCTCCATCCCGACCGCCCGCGCCAGCACGCCGAGCACCCCGTAGATCGGGTGCATCATCAGGTTCTTCCACACCAGCGCGCTGACCGTCGGCATGACGAAGAAGGGCGAGATGGCGAGCACCCGCGCGACGCCCTGGCCCGGGAAGGGCTGGTCGAACAGCACCGCGAGCAAGGTGCCGAAGACGACGGTGATGACCAGCACGGAGCCGACCAGCACCAGCGTATTGGTCAGCGAGGCCCAGAAATCCGGGTCGGTGACGAGGAACTCGTAATTCTCGAGGCCGGCGAAGCCGCCCACCTCAGGGTTGAGCAGGTTGTAGCGCTGGAAGGAGAACCACAGCGTCATCACCAGCGGCACGATCATCCACAGCAGCAGCACGCCCACCGAGGGCGCGATGAGCGGCAGGGTGCTGCGCTTGCGCGGGCTCTCCGCGGCCGCCGGCGCGGCCGCCGGCGCGATGGCGGTGGAGGACATGGCGTGCCGGCCCTATTTCGGGTAGCCGGCCTGCCGCATGGTCCGCTCCGTCGCCGATTGCGCGCTCCGCAGCGCCTGCTCGACCGGCGCCCCGGTCAGCGTCGAGGCGATGGTCTGCCCGACCTGCGTGCCGATGCCCTGGTACTCGGGGATCGCCGCGAACTGCGCGCCCGAATAGGGCCGCGGCTCGCGCGTCTGCGCATTCGGGTTGGCGCTCATGATGGCGCGCTGCACGAAGCCGGCGAAGGGCGCCGCCTGCTGGTACTCCTGGCTGTCATAGGTCGACTGCCGCGTGCCCGGCGGCACCGAGACCCAGCCATTCTCCTGCGCAACCATGCGCACATACTCCTTCGAGGTCGCCCAGGTGATGAAGGTCCGCGCGGCGTCCTGCTGGCGGGAGGTGGCGGGGATGGCGAGGTTCCAGCTCCACAGCCAAGTCGGCCCGCCGGTGAACTCGCCCGTCGGCATGGGCGCGAAGCCGATGCGGTCCGCGACCTGCGACTGCTTCGGGTCGAAGAGCAGCCCCGCCGCGACCGTGGCGTCGATCCAGATGCCGCAGCGCCCGCCCGCCATCAGCGCCAAGTTCTCGTTGAAGCCGTTCGAGGTGGCGCCCGGCGGCCCGAATTGCCGCATCGCGTCGCTGTACCAGGTGATCGCGCTCCGCCACTGCGGCGTGTCGATCCGCGGGCGCCACTGCATGTCGAACCACTGGCCGCCGAAGGCGGTCACCAGCGGGGTGATGAAGCCCATATTCTCGCCCCAGCCCGGCTTGCCGCGCAGGCAGAGCCCGTAGACCTGGTTCGCCTTGTCAGTGATCTTCTCGGCGATCTCGCGGATCTGCGCAAAGGTTGGCTCGGCCGGCATGGTGATGCCGGCGCGCTGCAGCAGGTCGGTCCGGTAGTAGGTCATCGCGCTCTCGGCATAGAAGGGCAGCGCGTAAAGCTTGCCGTCATGGCTGATGCCGGCGCGGACGGGTGCGAGGATATCGTTGACGTCATACGCCGCCGGCAGGTTCTCGAGCGCCGAGAGCCAGCCCTGCCGCGCCCAAATCGGCACCTCGTAATTGCCGATCGTCATGATGTCGAACTGGCCGGCCCGGGTTGCGATGTCGGTCGTGACGCGCTGGCGGAGGACGTTTTCCTCCAGGACCACCCAGCGCAGCTTGATGTCGGGGTGCTGCTGCTCGAACTGCGCCGAGAGCCGTTGCATCACCACCATGTCGCCGTTGTTGACCGTGGCGATGGTGAGGGTGGACTGGGCGAGCACCGGCCCCGACGGCAAGGCGGCGGCCATGACGGCTGCCAACGCAATCGCAATCCGGCGCAACATCATTGCTGTTCCTCCCTCATGGCGTGCCGGCCCTGCCTCCGGTTGCCGGTCCCGCTGCAACATTCCTTCGCTCGTATTAGTTCCATCGCCCGCCACGGGGGCATCACGACGAGTTGCGCTAGAACCCTTCCTGCTCGGCCGCGTGCCGCAGGGTTGCCAAGCTGCCCGCAGCGTAGAGCGAGGCAAGCCAGCGCCCGAGCGGCTCCACCAGGCGCTCGTCCTCGACGAGGTCGCCGAACAGGGCGCGGATGGAGAGCAGGGGCCGCGGGTCCGGCCCGCCTTCGGCCGCCCTCTCCTGCAGCAGGGCCGCCATCGGATGCCGGATCTCGATCGTCCGGCCCTGCTCATCCTCGCCCCGGATGCGCCGGAACCAGGCCGCGAGCGCCAGGGCCAGCAGAGTCACCGTCCCGCCCGCCTGCAGCCGCGCGCGGATCGGGTCGACCAACAGGTTGATCGGGGCGTCGGTGTTGACGCGCTCCACCGTGTCCTTGATCGCAGTGTTGGCGAAGCGCTCGATGAGCTGCCGCTTGTAGCCGGCGAGGTCGACCCCCCGCACGGGCTCGAGGCTCGGCCCCGTCTCCCGATCCATCAATGCCGCCATGTAGCGGGGAAAGAGCGGATCGGCCATCGTCTCGTCGATCATGGTGTACCCGGCCAGCCGCCCAAGCCCCGCCACGGCGAGATGGCTCGCATTCAGCAGCCGCAGCTTCATCTTTTCGTAGGGCAGGACGTCGTCGACGAATTGCGCGCCGACCTCGTCCCAGTCGGGCCGGCCCTGCGGGAACCGGTCCTCGATGACCCATTGGGTGAAGCGTTCGGCGAAGACCGGCCAGCGGTCGAGGATGCCGAGCCGCTCGCGCAGCTCCTCCACCTGCGCCGGCTGCGTGACCGGCGTGATGCGGTCGACCATGGTGCTCGGGAAGCTCGCCGCGTCGCGGATCCACTCGGCGAGCACCGGCTCCTGCCGCCCCGCCAGGTCGAGCACCGCCGCCTGCAATACCCGCCCGTTGTGCTCGATATTGTCGCAGCTCAACGCGGTGAACGGCGGAAGCCCCGCATCGCGCCGTCGCCGCAGCCCCTCGACGACGACGCCGATCGCACTGCGCGGCCGCGTCGGCTCGGCGAGGTCGTGGCGGATCGCCGGATGCTCCGGATCGAGGCGCTTCGTCGCGCGGTTCAGGCAATATCCGTTCTCGGTCACCGTGAGGCTCACGATGCGGATCGCCGGATCCTCGATGGCGCGCAGCAGCGCGGCCGAGTCCTCCGCCGCCAACACCATCCCCGCCAGCGAGCCGATGATGGTCGCCTGCTCGCCGGCGCCGCTGCGCTCCACCAGCGTGTAGAGCCAGTCCTGCGGCGCAAGGCTCTCCTGCATCGCCTGGTCGCCCGGCATCAGCCCCGCGCCGAGGATGCCCCAGCGCAGCGCATCCGCCCGCCGCCCCATCAGGTCATGCACGTAGCGCGCCATGTGCGCGCGATGGAATCCGCCGAGGCCGAGATGCACGATCCCCGCCCGCACCGCCGCCACGTCATAGGCCGGCACCGCCGCCCGCGTGCCGAGCAGGGGGAGGTTGCCGCGATTGAGCGCAACCGGCGTCGCAGAATCATCCCTCGCCATGCAGTGATGCTGAAACCAAGGCGCCGCGCTGTCGAGTTCCGCAGCGCGACCCCTCACTTACAGTTGAGCGACCTACCCCTGGGCGAAGGCCGCCAGCATCCGCGCATGGCTGCGAGCGCCTTTGTGCAGGCAGCGCAGCTCGAACTTCTCGTTTGGGCTGTGCACCTGGTCGTCATTCAGCCCAAAGCCGACCAGCAGGCTGTCGAGGCCGAGCAGCCGCCGCATGCTCTCGACGACCGGGATCGACCCGCCGCTGCCGATCAGCACGGCCGGACGGCCGTATTCCTCGGCCAGCGCCCCGCGCGCGGCGCCGACCCAGCGGCTGTCCGCCGGCACCTCGATCCCCGGCGTGGTGGTGAAAACCTGCACCTCCGCCGTCGCATCGGGCGGCAGCCGCTCGGCGACGAAGCGGCGGATGCCCTCTGCCACCTTCGCCGGATCCTGCCCGGGGACCAGCCGGCAGGAGAGCTTGGCATGCGCCTCCGCCGCGATGACGGTCTTGCTGCCATCCCCCGTATAGCCGCCCCAGATGCCGTTGAGGTCGGCCGTCGGCCGGGCCCAGAGCCGCTCCAGCGCGCTGCGCCCCCGCTCGCCCGCCGGCGTCGCCAGTCCGATCTCGCCGAGGAAGGCACGCTCGTCGAAGCCGAGGCTGTCCCACTCGACGCGCTGCGTGTTGGTGACCTCGGCCACGCCGTCGTAGAAGCCGGGGATCTGCACCCGCCCGTTCTCGTCATGCAGCCCGCCCATGACCCGCGAGAGCGCGTTGATCGGGTTGAGCGCCGCCCCGCCGTAAAGGCCCGAATGCAGGTCGCGCGAGGCGGCCTTCAGGTCGATCTGCGCGTAGACCATGCCGCGCAGCCGCGTGGTGATGGCGGGCGTGTCGATGTCCCACATGCCCGTGTCGCTGATGACCGCGACATCGGCCGCAAGCTCCGCGCGGTTCTCGGCGAGGAAGGCATCGAGGCTCGGAGAGCCGACCTCTTCCTCGCCCTCGATCAGGACGGAGACGCGGCAGGGCGGCCCGCCGGCGACCTCGTGCCAGGCGCGCAGCGCTTCCAGCCACATCGCCGTCTGCCCCTTGTCGTCGACGGCGCCTCGCGCGACGACGCGCCGCCCATGCGGCCCGTCGACGGTCATGGGCTCGAAGGGCGGCGAAGTCCAGAGCGCCAGCGGATCGGCGGGCTGCACGTCGTAATGCCCGTAGAACAGCAGGTGCGGCGCAGCCCCGCCCGGCCCCGGATGATGCGCGACGACGGCCGGATGCCCCGCCGTCGGCCGGATTCCGGCGTCGAACCCCATGCCGCCGAGTTGGTCGCACACCCATTCGGCGGCGCGTAGGCAGTCCCCCGCATGCGCCGGTTGCGCGCTGATGCTCGGGATGCGGAGCCATTCGATGAGCCTCGCCTCCGCCGCGGGGGCGTTGGCATTGAGGCGGGCGAGGATGTCGGGGAGATGGGCGCTCATGCGGCTAATCCAGCACGGTAGACCCCGTCCGGGAAGTGGCAGGCGGCCCGCAGCCGGACCCGACGCCGGAACGAACGGTGCTCTGGCAACATGAGGCGGCGCCAGTGCCGTCACGCAAGGGCCGCACCACGGTCCGCCATGCGCGATAAGGACACTGACGATCCCGTTGGGAAGAGGAGGGAGGCATGCAGGTCTATCTCACGCATACGCCGGATGCGCTGGAGAACTATTACGGCCCCCGCGCCGTTGCGGCGCTCCGCCGGGTTGCCGAGGTCCGGCTCAACGAAACCAGCCGCCATCTCTCCGGCCGCGACCTGGCCGAGGCCGCCGCCGGCTGCCAGGCCATCGTCAGCTACCGGCAGTCGCCCGGCGAGGCGGCGACCTTCGAGCATGCCCCGGACCTCGTCGCCTTCCTCCGCTGCGCGGTCGACATCCGCAACGTCGATGTCGAGGCCGCCAGCGCCGCCGGCGTCCTCGTCACCCGCGCCACGCCCGGCTTCATCCCCTCCGTCGCCGAGCTGGTCCTCGGCCAGATGGTGGACCTCGCCCGCGGCATCGGCGCCGCCGCCGCCAGCTACCATCGCGGCGAGGTGCCGGCCGCGCGGATGGGCGTGCAGCTCAGCGGCAGCACGCTCGGCATCATCGGCTACGGCGCCATCGCCCGCCATCTCGCCCCGCTCGGCCTCGCTCTCGGCATGCGCGTGCTGGTGGCGGACCCCTTCGCCCGGGTCGAGGACCCGCGGATCGGGCAGGTCGAGCTGGACCGCCTGCTGGCCGAGAGCGACTTCGCCGTCTGCCTCGCCGTCGCCAACGAGCAGACGGAGAACCTGCTGGATGCCGCGGCCTTCGCGCGGATGCGGCGCGGCACCTTCTTCCTCAACCCGTCGCGCGGCAACCTGGTGGATGAGGCTGCCCTGCGTGCCGCCCTCGACAGCGGCCATCTCGCCGGCTGCGCCATGGATGTCGGCCGCGCCCCGGACCAGATGCCGACGCCGGAGCTGGCCGCGCATCCGCGGGTGATCGCCACGCCGCATGTCGGCGGCCTCACCCCGGCCGCCATCGAGCACCAGGCCTTCGACACGGTGCGGCAGGTGACGGCGCTTGCCGCAGGGCGCCTGCCGGACCATGCCGTGAATGCGGACAGGGCGCATCGCATCGCCCGCCTCGGCATCGGCGCGTAAGGGCGGCTTGCCCGCGCCGGCCGATACGGCACCATGGCCGCAAGGCGGGCGGGAAGGGATGCCATGGCGGGGATGATCGGCGTCGGGATGATCGGCCTTGGGATGGCCGTCGCACCCCATGTCCTGGCGCTTCGTGACCTCGAGGCCGCCGGGCGGGCCTGGCTGATCGGCGGCTTCAGCCCGTCCGATGCGCGCCGCGCTGGCTTTGCCGCCCGATGGGGCGTGTCCGCCTTCGACAGCCTGGACGCCCTGCTCGCCGCACCCGGCCTCGACCTCGTGCTGGTGCTGACGCCGCCTGCCGCCCATCTCCCCGTCGCCGAGGCGGCGGCTGCCGCCGGTAAGCACCTGCTGGTCGAGAAGCCTCTCGAATTCGACCTCGCCCGCGCCGAAGCCCTGGTGGCGATGGCCGGGCGCGCCGGCGTCACCCTCGGCGTGGTGTTCCAGCACCGCTTCCGCCCCGCCGCCCTCCGGCTGAAGGCGGCGCTCGACGCCGGCCTGCTCGGGGCGCCGCTCTCGGCCTCCGCCACCATCCGCTGGTGGCGCGACGCGGCCTATTTCGCCCAGCCCGGGCGAGGGATGAAGGCGCGCGACGGCGGCGGCGTGCTGCTTACCCAGGCGATCCACACCATCGACCTGCTGCTGCACCTGATGGGACCGGTCGCGGAGGCCGCTGCCTTCGCCCGCACCAGCCCGCTCCGCGCCATCGACACGGAGGACATCGTCGCCGCCGCCCTCCGCTTCGCCAACGGCGCCGTCGGCACGCTGGACGCAACCACCGTCGCCCGTCCCGGCTTCCCCGAGCGGATCGAGATCGCCGGCGCCGGCGGCAGCGCCATGCTCGTGGCGGAGCGGCTGGAGCTCCATCTGGCCGGCGCCCCACCCGAGATCCTCGACCATGGCAGCGCCGGCGGCGGCGGCGCCGACCCCATGGCCTTCGACCACGGCCCGCACCGCGCCCTGCATGCGGAAATGCTCGACGCCATCGCGGAGCGCCGGGCCCCCGGCAATTCGGGCGCCAGCGCCCTTGCCGTCCAGCGCCTGATCGAGGCGCTGCTGCGCGGGGCGGGGCAGGGGCGCTTCGTCACGCTGTAGCCCGATGGATACGGCGCCCCGGGTTGCCCCCGTCCCGCGACGGGGCCACATTGCCGGCCGAGCCCGGCGGGGCGAGCCCCGCCTGATCGGCCCCGGCGGGCAAAGGCCCGCCCAAAACAGCCAGGAGACCCCCATGGCCTATCCGACCGTCCAGCTCCACATCAACGGCGAGTGGCGTGCCAGCCGCTCCGGCAAGACCCTCGAGGTGATCAACCCCGCCACCGAGGAGGTGATCGGCGAGGTCGCCCATGCCGGCCGCGACGACCTCGACGAGGCGCTGGAGGCGGCGGCCAAGGGCTTCGCCGCCTGGAAGAAGGTCTCCGCCTTCGAGCGCGCCAAGCTCATGCGCAAGGCCGCCGACATCCTCCGCTCCCGCGCCGACGCGATCGCGGCGCTGATGACCGCCGAGCAGGGCAAGCCGCTGCCCGAGGCGAAGATGGAGACGCTGGCCGGCGCCGACATCATCGACTGGTTCGCGGAGGAGGCCCGCCGCGCCTATGGCCGCGTCATCCCCGCCCGCGCCGAGGGCGTCTACCAGCTGGTGGTGAAGGAGCCGGTCGGCCCCGTTGCCGCCTTCACGCCCTGGAACTTCCCGATCAACCAGGTCGTCCGCAAGCTCTCGGCCGCCGTCGCCACCGGTTGCTCGATCATCGTCAAGGCCCCCGAGGAGACCCCGGCCTCCCCGGCCGAGCTGGTCCGCTGCTTCGTCGATGCCGGCCTGCCCGCGGGCGTCGTCGGCCTGGTCTACGGCATCCCGGCCGAGATCAGCGAGTACCTGATCCCGCACCCGACCATCAAGAAGGTGACCTTCACCGGCTCCACCCCGGTCGGCAAGCAGCTCGCGGCGTTGGCCGGCCAGCACATGAAGCGCGTGACGATGGAGCTCGGCGGCCACGCCCCGGCCATCGTCTTCGACGACGCCGATCTCGATCTCGCGGTGAAGACCCTGGCGGGCGCCAAATTCCGCAATGCCGGCCAGGTCTGCGTCAGCCCGACGCGTTTCCTCGTGCAGGAGAAGCACTACGAGCCCTTCGTCGAGAAATTCGTCGCCGCGGCGAAGGCGGTGAAGGTGGGCAACGGCATGGAGCAGGGCGTCCAGATGGGCCCCCTCGTGCATGACCGCCGCATCCCCTGGATGGAGGGGCTGATGGCCGATGCCCGCCAGCGCGGCGCGGAAGTCCATACGGGTGGCGAGCGCATCGGCAACAAGGGCTATTTCTACGCGCCCACCGTGCTGACCGGCGTCACAAAGGAGGCGCGGATGATGAACGAGGAGCCCTTCGGGCCGCTCGCCATGATCGCGCCCTTCAAGGAGTTCGACGAGGTCGTGGAGGAGGCCAACCGCCTGCCCTACGGCCTCGCCTCCTACGCCTTCACCCGCTCGGCCAAGACGGCGAACGCCATCGCCGCCAAGGTCGAGAGCGGGATGATGACCATTAACCATCTGGGCCTCGCCCTGCCCGAGGTGCCCTTCGGCGGCATCAAGGACAGCGGCTACGGCTCCGAGGGCGGCACGGAGGCCATCGAGGCCTACCTGAACACGAAATTCGTCAGCCAGGCCGGACTCTGAGATTCGGGGAGGGCCTTGCCCTCCCCGGGCTTCGCTTGCCAGGGGCCCGCGGGCCCCTGGAATCCTTGAGTTGGATCAGCGCAGCATCGCCGTCTCGAGGCCGGCGGCCTCGTAGGCGGCCAGCGCCTCCGGCCCGGTCAGCCAGCGCAGCAGCGCCTCCGCCGCGGCCGGCGCCTCGGGCGTCAGCGCCGCGCTGTAGGTCGTGTAGGATTGCAGCTCCGGCGGCAGCGGGCCGACATAGCGCAGCTCGCGCGTCGCCCGGATCTCGGTGATCGGGGCGAAGCCGACCTCCGGCCCCGTCCCGTGCAGCAGATGTGCCATCACCTCCGCCCCGGTCCGGTAGCGGCGGGCCTTCGGCGCCACCACCCCGCCCAGCTCCAGCCGCTCGAACAGCCGCTCCATGTAGAGCCCTGTCGAGGCGCGGTTGAAGACCACCGACTGCACGCTGCTCACCAGCCGGCGTAGCCCCTCCGCATCCGCGACCGGCGGGATCGCAAGGTCCGGCCGCGTCACCACCCCGACCCCGACCCGCCCGAGCGCTACCGGCTCGCCAGCCAGCCGCCCCGCCCGCACCAGCCCGACCATTAACGACTCTGGTCCGACCATCAGCTGCGGCGCCTCGCCATCCGCCAGCGCCTGCTGCAGCATCGGCGCCGTGCCATAGCGGACCTGCACGGCTTGGCCGGAGGCACGGCTGAAGCCCCGCACCGCCGGCCCCAGCCCCGGCTCCATCGCCCCGGCGCTCATCACCTCCAACTCCGCCGCAAGGGCCGCCGGAGCCGCCATCCACCAGGTGGCGAGGGCGATCGCGAGGCGACGACGCATACCAGGACTCCGAAACATATAGGCCGCCTGCTCTACCGCGCCGCCCGCCGCCCGCCTACCGCCGGGCGTGCATGTTCCGCCGCCGTGCCTTGGCCCCTGCAACATCCAAGGCCCAGGCCGATTGCGGGCGCTCCTCCCGCCGCCCGTGGCCGACCTGGCCGCTACGGCCGCCAACCGCATGTTGCGTCGGCCCGCGCGCTGGCCGACCCTCGGCCCGCACCAGCGAGAGGAGAGGGGTATGGATCTCGGCCTTCGTGGCCTGCGGGCTATCGTCACCGGCGGCAGCAAGGGCATCGGCCGCCGCTGCGCCGAGCTCTTCGCGGCCGAGGGCGCCCATGTCGCCCTCTGCGCCCGCGATGCGGCAGATGTGGCGGCAGCCGTCGCCGCGCTTGAGGCGAGGGGCGTGACCGCCTTCGGCCAGGCGGTGGATGTCGCTGACAAGGCCGGGCTGGAGGCCTGGGTCGCGGCCAGCGCCGCCGCCCTCGGCGGCATCGACTTGGTCGTTGCCAATGTCTCGGCGCTTGCGGTCGACGACAGCGAAGAGGCCTGGCGCCGCGGCTTCGAGACCGACCTGATGCACACGGTCCGCACGGTCAATGCCGCGCTGCCGCATCTGGAGGCGTCGAAATCCGCCTCCGTCACCATCATCTCCTCCGTCTCCGGCCGCGAGATCGACTTCACCGGCCCGGCCTATGGCGCCTTCAAGGCCGCGCTCGTGCATTATGCGCAGGGCCTCGCCTACCGTCTGGCCGGAAAGGGCATCCGCGCCAACACCGTCTCCCCCGGCAACACCTATTTCGAGGGCGGCATCTGGCAGTGGATCGAGCGGAACAACGCCCCGCTCTTCGCCGAGGCCCTGGCGCTCAACCCCACGGGCCGCATGGCCTTACCCGAGGAGATCGCCCGCAGCGTGGTCTTCCTGGCGAGCCCCGCCTCCTCCTTCACCACAGGCACCAACCTGGTGATCGACGGCGCGCTCACCCGCGGCGTGCAGCTATGATGCCCGCCTGCGCTCCATGGCAGCGTGCAGGACCACTCAGACCCGCTCCAGCTCCCGCGGCCTTGCCGGGAGCCGCTTCGGGATGAGGCAATCGGGCAGCGGCTTGCCGCTGCCGCCGATCGGCAGGGGCTTCGGCGCCGGCGGCAGCGGATCCGGCCGCCAGCCGCCGCCATCGCCGCGCTTCAGGTTCCGCAGCTCGCGGATGGCAAAGACGAGCGGCACCCCGAAGCTGAGGCTGCCGCTGAGCAGAACGAAGACTTCCGGCGCCATCCACCACCTCCCTCAGATGACCCGAGCATAACGGCCCGGCACCCGGGGGATGCAAGCGCCGCATCGACAAGGCAACCGATAGCGACCTATCCTTCCCGCCCAACGGGAGCGCCGGATGCCGGACCAGACCAACCCCCCCGCCTATGTCCCGGCCCCGCTGCCGCCCGAGGCGCCGCCGCCCGGCGAGCTCCGCACCATCCAGCCCGGCCTGCTGCGCGCCCGCATGCCGCTGCCCTTCGCGCCGGGCCATGTGAACATCTGGCTGCTCGAGCATGAGGGCGGCTGGCTCGCGATCGACACCGCCATCGCCAGCCGCACCACCCGCGGGTTCTGGGACCAGCTCCTGGCCCAGCCCGCGCTCGGCGGCCGGCCGCTGACGGCGCTGCTCGTCACCCATTTCCACCCCGACCATGTCGGCCTCGCCGGCTGGCTCTGCGGGCGCTTCGGCATCCTGCCGATGATGACCCGCATCGAATGGCTGATGGCCCGCGCCCTCTGGTACGACAGCGGCCCGCACATGATGGCGCAGCAGGTCGAGCACTATGCCCGCGCCGGCTGCCCGCCCGAATTCCTCGCCTTCGTCGAGGGCCGCGGCGCCCTCTACCAGCGCGCCGTCGGCGAGCTGCCGCGCAGCTTCCACGCGCTGAAGGACGGCCGCGGCGTCACCATCGGCGGCAGCGAATGGCGGGTGATGACGGGCGCCGGCCATGCGCCGGACATGGCGACGCTCTACAGCCCAGAGCGCGGCCTGCTGATCTCCGCCGACCAGGTCCTGCCCCGCATCTCGCCCTATATCGGCCTCCATCCCGGGGAGCCGGAGGCCGACCCGCTCGGCGACTTCCTCGCCAGCAACGACCGCTTCCGCGCCCTGCCGGAGGACACGCTGGTCCTGCCCAGCCATGGCGAGCCCTTCGCCACGCTGCACCGCCGCCTCGACATGCTGGCCGCCCACCATGCCGAGCGGCTGGATGCGCTCGCCGAGGCCTGCCGCGAGCCGCTCACCGCCTATGAGGCCGCCCAATTCCTCTTTCCCCGCGCCGCGCAGGAGATGGGCCAGGTGAGCTTCACCGTGGGCGAGACGCTGGCGCATCTCCGCCGCCTGGAACGCCAGGGCCGGCTGCGCGTCGAGCCAGGCCAGGTCGCCCGCTTCCGGACCATCTGATGCCCACCGAGACCGAGATCGCCATCATCGGCGCCGGCGCCGCCGGCATCGGCGCCGCCACCCGCCTCGCCGAGCTGGGCCGGTCCTGCCTGGTGCTGGAGGCCGGCACGCGCCCTGGCGGCCGGGCCTTCACCGAGAGCGCCAGCCTCGGCACCCCCTTCGACCACGGCGCCTCCTGGCTGCACGTCGCCGAGCACAACCCGCTGACGCCCATCGCCCGCCGCCTCGGCTTCACCCTCTTCGAGGGCGAGCGGCGCCGCCGCGACATCCTGCTCATCCGCGACCGCCCCGCGACCCCGGCCGAGAAGGCGGCCCACGACGCGGCCTGCGATGCCTGGGAGGAGGCCGCCGAGGCCCGCGCCGCGCAGGGCGGGCCCGACATGCCCATCGCCGAGGCTGTGCCTCGCGGCGGCCCATGGGACGCGACCGTCTCCCACTGGCTTGGCACCACCATCTGCGGCGTCGAGCCGGAGCGGAACAGCCTCCGCGACTACGTCGACACGGGGCTCGACGGCGAGAACCCGCAGGTCGCGGAAGGCCTCGGCACGCTGGTCGCGCGCCTCGCCGAGGGCCTGCCGGTGCAGCTTGCGACGCCCATCCACCGCCTGGAGGCCGACCGCCACATCACCCTCGAGGGCCCCCGCGGCACCATCCGCGCCCGCGCCTGCATCGTCACCCTCTCGACCGGCGCCCTGGCCTCCGGCGCCCTTCGCTTCCAGCCCGGCCTGCCGGCCGAGGTGGAGAGCGCCATCGCCGGCCTTCCCATGGCGCTGCTCTCGAAGATCGCCTTGCGTGGCGGCGCCGGACTCGGCTTCGGCCCCTTCGCCCGGCTCGGCCGCATGGTGGAGGGAGAGGGGGACCGACCGATGTCCTGGGTCGTCAGCCCCTTCGGCCGCGACCATGCCATCGGCTTCCTCGGCGGCGAGGCCGCCTGGGCGCTCGCCCGCGAGGGCCTGGCCGCCGCCGAGGCCTATGCCCGGGCCGAGCTCGCCCGGTATTTCGGCGCGGCCGAGATCGCGCGCGCCTTCCCCCACAAGGCCGTCGCCACCGACTGGGGCGAGAACCCGCTCTTCCTCGGCGCCTATACCTTTGCCCGGCCCGGGGCGGCCGGCGCCCGCGCGGCGCTCGCCGGGGCGAGCCTCGCCGATGGCCGCATCCGCTTCGCCGGCGAGGCCTGCCACACCCGCTATGCCGGGACGGTCGGCGGCGCCTGGGCAAGCGGCATGGCGGCGGCGGACGCGATATCCGCTACGCTCCGGGGATGAACCGCACCACCTTCGCCGCCGAAGCCGCCGCCTGCGGGGATCGGGTCGTCGCCCTGACCCGGGCGCTGGTCGCCATCCCGTCCCCCAACCCGCCCGGCGATGTCCGCGCCTGCGCCGAGGCCGCCGCCCGGCTGATCCGCGAGCTCATCCCGGCGGCCGAGATCACCCTCCACCCGACCTCGGACCAGGTTGCGAACCTGGTCGCCCGGGTGCGGGGCCATGCCCCCGGCCGCCGCCTGGTCTTCAATGGCCATCTCGACACCTATCCGGTGAACGAGGCGCTGCCCTGGACCGTCCCGCCCCTCGGCGGCCTGCTGCGCGAGGGCCGCCTCTACGGCCGCGGCAGCGCCGACATGAAGGGCGGCATCGCCGCCTCCATCACGGCGCTGGCGCTGCTCGCCGCCCATCCCGGGCTCTGGCGCGGCGAGGCGGTGCTGACGCTGGCCGGCGACGAGGAATCCATGGGCCCGCTCGGCACGAAATGGCTGATGGACAATGTTCCCGAGGCCCGCGGCGATGCCGTGATCATCGGCGATGCAGGCAGCCCGCGCGTGCTGCGCTTCGGCGAGAAGGGCTTCCTCTGGATTGAGGTCGAGGCATCGGGCCGCGCCAGCCACGGCGCCCATGTCCATCTCGGCGTGAACGCGCTCGACCGCCTCTGCGCCGCGCTCGATGCAGTGCGGGGGCTGCGCGCGCTGCGGCCCGCGCCGCCCGCCGCCGTCATCGCCGCCATCGCCGCGGCGCGCCCCGTATCCGAGGCGCTGTCCGGCGCTGGCGAGGCGGAGGTGCTCGGCAGCATCACCGTGAATGTCGGCCGCATCGAGGGCGGCACCTCCACCAACCTCGTCCCGGCCTCCGCCCGCGCCGGGATCGACATCCGCCTCCCCGTCGGCCTTCCCTGCGCCGCCGCCGAGACCGCGCTCGCCGCGGCGCTCGACGGCCGCGAGGGCATCGCCTGGCGCATCCTCCGCCGCTTCGAGCCGAACCACACCGACCCGGAGCATGAGCTCGTCCGCCGCGCCGCCGCCGCGGCGATTGAGGTGCTCGGCACCCCATGCGCCGTCAACATGCGCGTCGGCGGCTCGGATGCTCGCTGGTTCCGCATGGCCGGGCTGCCGACCATCGTCTATGGCCCGGCGCCCCACAACATGGGCGGCGCCGACGAGTACGTCCTGGTCGAGGAGCTGCGCCAGGTCGCCCAGGTCCATGCCCTGGCGGCGCTCGACTTCCTCGCCGCATGAGCCTCAGCCTGCCCCGCATCGCCGCGGCGAGCGACACCGCCCGTGCCATCCTGTGGATGCTGGCCTCCGGCCTGCTCTTCATCCTGCTGAACGGCACGCTTCGCCTGCTCGCCCAGCAGCTCGACCCCTTCGTCACCGGCTTCCTGCGCTACAGCTTCGGTGTGCTGGTGATGCTGCCCTTCATCCTGCGCGCCGGCTGGGCCGCCTATCGTCCCGCCAACCTCGCGGGGCAGATCTGGCGCGGCGCCATCCACACCTCCGGATTGCTGCTGTGGTTCATCGCCGTGCCGCATGTGCCGCTGGCCGACATGACGGCGCTCGGCTTCACCACGCCGCTCTTCATCATGCTCGGCGCCGTCGTGTTCCTGCGCGAGCGGATGGTCGCGGCCCGCTGGGTCGCGGCGCTGATCGGCTTCTGCGGCGTGCTCGTCGTCGTCTCGCCCAACCTTTCCGGCGGCGCCGGTGCCTACGGCTTCGTGATGCTCGCCTCCTCGCCGCTCTTCGCCGCCTCCTTCCTCATCACCAAGGCGCTGACGCGGCGGGATTCGCCGCATGTCATCGTCGTGTGGCAGTCGCTCGGCGTCGCGTTGTTCAGCCTGCCCTTCGCGCTGCCGAACTGGGAATGGCCGTCGGCGGGCCAATGGGCCGCCTTCGCCTTCTGCGGCACGATCGGCACGGCGGGGCATATCTGCCTGACGCGGGCCTTCCGCCTCGCCGACATGTCGGTGACCCAGCCGATCAAATTCCTTGAGCTGATCTGGGCCTCGCTCTTCGGCTTCGCCGTCTGGGGCGACATCCCCGGCCCGGCGACCTGGATCGGCGGGCTGATCATCTTCGCCAGCACGAGCTGGATCGCGCGGCGGGAGGCTCGCCGCGCCAACCCTGCCTAGCCCGCCGCCTTCGCCTCCCGCCGCCGCGCCGTCAGGACGAACTCGGTATAGCCGTTCGGCTGCGCTGCACCCTGGAAGATCAGGTCGCAGGCGGCCCTGAAGGCCACGCCGTCATAGTCCGGCGCCATCGGGCGGTAGAGCGGGTCGCCGGCATTCTGCCCGTCGACCACCTTTGCCATCCGCTTCAGTGTCTCCATCACCTGCCCCTCGGTGGCGATGCCGTGCTGCAGCCAGTTGGCGATGTGCTGGGCGCTGATGCGCAGCGTCGCCCGGTCCTCCATCAGCCCGACATCATGGACGTCCGGCACCTTGGAGCAGCCGACGCCCTGGTCGATCCAGCGCACCACATAGCCGAGGATGCCCTGGCAGTTGTTGTCGAGCTCCGCCTGCACCGCATCCGCCGGCCAGTTGGTGTCGGTCGCCAGCGGGATGGCGAGGATGTCCTCGAGCTTCGCGCGGCGCCCGCCCTGCACCAGCTCCTCCTGCCGGGCCGCGACGTCGACCTCGTGGTAATGCAGCGCATGCAGGGTGGCCGCGGTGGGGGAGGGGACCCAGGCGGTGTTGGCGCCGGCCTTCGGGTGGCCGACCTTCTGCTTCAGCATCTCCGCCATCGCGTCGGGCGCGGCCCACATGCCCTTGCCGATCTGCGCCCGGCCGCGCAGCCCGCAGGCCAGGCCGACATCGACGTTCCAGTCCTCGTAGCCCCTGATCCAGGGCGTGCCGCGCATGTCGTTCTTGCGCAGCACCGCGCCGGCCGCCATCGAGGTGTGGATCTCGTCGCCGGTGCGGTCGAGGAAGCCGGTGTTGATGAAGGCGACGCGGTCGCGCGCGGCGCGGATGCATTCCATGAGGTTCACCGTCGTCCGGCGCTCCTCGTCCATGATGCCCATCTTCAGCGTCGCCCGCGGCAGGCCGAAGGCGTCCTCGACGCGGCCGAAGAGCTCGTTCGCCCAGGCCACTTCCTCCGGCCCGTGCATCTTCGGCTTGACGATGTAGACGCTGCCGGCGCGGCTGTTGCGCCCGCGGCCCTGGCCGCGCAGGTCGTGCAGCGCGATCGCCACGGTGCACATGGCATCGAGGATCGTCTCCGGCGTCTCGGCGCCGTCGAGCGTCACCACGTCCGTCATCATGTGGTGGCCGACATTGCGCACCAGCATCACCGAGCGACCATGCAGCGTGACGGCCCCGCCGCCTGGCTTCAGGTAAGTCCGGTCCGGGCTCAGCTTGCGGACGAGCGTCTTGCCGCCCTTCTCGAAGCTCGCCTCCAGCGTTCCCGCCATGAGCCCGAGCCAGTTGCGGTAGACCACCACCTTGTCCTCGGCATCCACCGCGGCGACGCTGTCCTCGCAATCGACGATGGTGGTGACGGCCGCCTCCAGCACCAGGTCGGCGACGCCCGCCGGGTCGTCCTTGCCGATCGGATGGTCGCGGTTGATCACCAGCTCCGCATGCAGCCCGTGATGGACGAAGAGGATGGCGGTGGGCGAGGCCGGTTCGCCCTGGTAGCCGACGCATTGGCCCGCCTGGGCGAGGCCGACGCTCCGCCCGTCCTTTAGCCCAACGGACAGCGCCCCGGCGAGGATCGCATAGGACTTCGCCTCGGCATGAGAGACGCCGCCGGCCAGCGGCGCGATCCGGTCGAGCGTCGCCCGCGCGAAGGCGATGACCTTCTCGCCGCGCTTCGGGTTGAAGCCCCGCCCGCGCTCCGCCCCGCCATCTTCGGGGATGGCATCCGTGCCGTAGAGCGCGTCATAGAGGCTGCCCCAGCGCGCATTGGCGGCGTTCAGCGCGTAGCGGGCATTGGAGACGGGCACGACCAGCTGCGGCCCGGCGACATGGCCGAACTCAGCGTCGACATTGCTGGTGCCGACCTGGAAGGCCGGCCCCTCGGGCACGAGGTAGCCGATCTCGCGCAGGAAGGCCGTATAGGCCGCCGCATCGACCGGGCGCGCCGGATTGGCCCGGTGCCACGCGTCGATCTTCGCCTGCAGCTCGTCGCGCCTGGCCAGCAGGGCGGCGTTGCGGGGGGCGAGGTCGCGCAGGATGGCGGCATAGGAGGCCCAGAACCGCTCCGGCGTCACCCCGGTGCCCGGCAGGGCCTCCTGCTCCATGAAGTCCTTGAGCAGCCGTTCGACGCCAAGCCCCGCAACCTCGACCCGTTCCGCCATGGGTAGCCTCCCTCATTCCCCGGCTAACTAGGCGGAAACGCGCCTGGCCGCAAAGGGGCGGGGGCTGACAGCTCCGGCAACGCCGCGGAGGGCCGGACGGAGCCTTCCGTTGCAGGAGGCGATGCGCCGGATCCGGTGAGGAACCAAGCGGCGGAGCAGGCTGTTAGCGGCGCCAGCGGCCGTCCCGCGGAGCAGCCTTCCCGGCGGCGGCCAAGAGGGGAAATGCCATGATCAACCGACTGTCCCAGGCCGGCTGCGCGCTGGCACTCGCCTCCGTCCTGTCCTTCGCCGACGCCGCCTTCGCCCAGGGCGATTCCGTGCCACGGCGCGACGGACAACAGACCGTCAGCGGCCTCCTCGCCCGGCAGGAGAGCGGCTCCTTCGAGACCGTGACCTTCGATCCCGGCACGGCGCCCTTCGGCCTGCGCAACAACAACTGGGTTGGCCTCAAGGGCCCCAACCTGAGCGGCCGCTGGCCCGGCCAGACCGGGGCCAATGCCAACGGCTTCGCGCGGTTCGACGACCCGGCCTATGCGGTCCGCGCCTTCATCGACCTGATGCAGCAGTACCAGGCCCGCCACAACGCCCGCTCCGCCGCCGACATCCTCCGGCGCTACTCGCCGCCGGGCGATTGCTCCGGCGCCCCCTCCGTGCCGCCGAGCGAACGGCGCGACGGCGGCGGCTGCGTCGAGAATGAGACGACCCCGCCCATCACCGCGGTGCGCGCGGCCCGCGCGGCCGGGGTCCAGCCGACCGAAGATCTCGACCTGTTCGGCCCAGAGGGGCGGATCAACCACCCGGACCGGCTCCGCGCCCTGCTCGACGCGGTGGTGACGCAGGAGATCGGCCCGTCCCACTGCCCGCAGCCGCCGCGCGGCGCGAGCTGGATCGGCTGCCGGGTGGATGACGCGGTTTATGGCCGCGCCGTCGAGCTGTTCGGCAGGCAGGGCTGAGTGGGCCGGGCCCAGGCGATCAGAGGCCGGCTCGGTCCAGCCGCAGGATGGCCCGCGTCATGGCCTGGGCCCGCGGCACGAGGCTAGCGACCTCCAGATACTCCTCCGGGCTGTGCGCCTTGCCGCCCACCGGCCCGACGGCGCAGATGGTCGGCGCCCCGACCGCGGCGGTGAAGCCACTGTCGGCGCAGCCGCCGCTGAACTCGCCGGTGATGGCGAGCCCGCTCTCCCCCGCCGCGGCGCGGTACATGTCGAACAGCCTCGCCGCCGCCTCGCTCTGCGTCAGCGGCAGGAACTCGCCGCGGATGGTGAGGCGGGAGCGCGTGCCCGGCACATAGGCCCGCTCGATGATGGCGTGGATCCTGGCCATCACCTCGTCCCGGTCCGCCGGCTCCTTGTAGCGGAGGTCGATCTGCCCCTGCGCCCAGGGCGCCACGGTGTTGACGCTCTGCCCGCCCGCGACCAGGCCGACATTCAGTGTGATGCCGCGCCGGAGATCAGTCAGCGCATGCAGCGCGGTGATCTTCGCCGCCAGCTCGCCGATGGCGCTGATGCCCGCCTCGAAATTGCCGCCCGAATGCGCCGCCTTCCCCTCGATGTCGAAGACGGAGAAGACGCCGCCCTTCCGCCCCGTCACCACCCCGCCACTGGGCCGCCCCGGCTCCGAGTTGAAGACGACGCGCGCCTCCCGCGCCGTTGCCTCGATCACCGCCCGCCCTTCCGGGCTGCCGATCTCCTCGTCGCCGGTGAAGAGCCCGACCAGCGGCCCCGCCGCCCCGCCGAAGCGCTGGAAGCCGGCGAGGACGAACATGTTCATCACCAGGCCCGCCTTCATGTCGGCGACGCCCGGGCCGGTGGCGATGCCGCCCTCGATGCGGAAGGGCCGCCGCTCCGGCTCGCCCTTGGGGAAGACCGTGTCGCGGTGCCCCATCAGCACGATCGCCTGCTTCTCGTTGCCCGAGGCCAGAGCCTCGCCGCCCGCCACCCGCGCCTTCAGGCAGTCGCCATAGCGCTCCTGCGGGATGACCTCGACCGGGATGCCCTCCGCGGCCATGAAGTCCTGAACGACCCGCCCGACCGCATCGACGCCGGGCTTGTCGTAGCTGCCGCCATCGGTGTTCACCATGGCTTCCAGCACCTTGAGCATCGCCTCCTGCTGGGTGGCGAGCCAGGCGGTGACGGCGGATTCGGTGCTCATGCGGGCCTCGTCGAAGGGCGGAGGCTCAGCCTGTCCCCGCCGCCCCCGCGAGGCAAGGGCCCCTTCCGCTCCCGCCTCGCGCCCCCATCTCGGCCCGGAAAGCGAAGGAATGCGAATGTCGGGACCTGTAGCCATCCTCGGCGCCACCGGCGGCATCGGCGGGGCGCTCGCCTGCCGCCTCGCCGCGCGTGGGGCGCCGCTCTTCCTCATCGGCCGCGATGCCGGCCGGCTTTCGGCTCTGGCCGAGGAGCTGCGCGCCCCCTCCGCGCCCTGCGACGTCACCGACCCGGCCGCCCTGAAATCCGCCATCGCCGCCGCCGGCACCCCGCTTTCCGGCCTTGCCTTCTGCATCGGCTCCATCGTGATGAAGCCGCTCGCCCGCGCGACGCCGGCGGATTTCGCCGAGACCTTCGCCCTCAACGTCACCGCCGCCGCGCTTGCCGTGCAGGCCGCGGCGCCGGCGCTGGCAGCGGGGCAGGGGAGCGTCGTCCTCTTCTCCTCCGTCGCCGCCCGTGCCGGCTTCCCGGCCCATGCCGTGATCGGCTCCGCCAAGGCCGCGGTCGAGGGATTGTCCCTTGCGCTCGCCGCCGAACTGGCGCCATCGGTGCGGGTGAACTGCATCGCCCCGAGCCTCACCCGCACCGGCATCGCCACCCCCATGACGAAGAACCCGCAGATGGCGGAGGCCATCGCCAAGCTGCATCCCATCCCCCGCCTGGGCGAGGCCGAGGATGCGGCGGCGCTCGCCGACTTCCTGCTCTCCGAGGCCTCGGGCTGGATCACCGGCCAGGTGATCGGCGTCGATGGCGGACGGTCCAGCCTCCGCGGCCGCGGGTGATGCTGCGCCGCCGCCTACCGCTGCTGACGCTGCCGTTCCTGGCCAGTCCCGCCGTTGCGCTCCCCGCCGTCACCCGTTTCCGCATCATGCGCGAGGGCAGCGACATCGGCACCCATACGGTGACGCTCAGCGAGGCCGGCGGCGAACTCACCGCCCGCACCGAGGTGGCGGTCCATGTGAGGCTGGTCGGCATCACCGTCTTCCGCCTCAACCACGACTTCACGGAGGTCTGGGCCGGCGACCGCCTGCGCTCCGCCACCTCCCGCCATGACCGCAACGGCACGGTGACGGCCATGACGGCGCGGGCCGAGGGCGGCGTCATCCTGGTCCAGGGGCCCGGAGGCCCGCAACGCCTCCCGGCCGAAGCGGCGCCGCTGACCTGGTGGGACGCGCGCCGCTTCGACCGCCCGCTCTTCGACAACGAGACCGGCAAGCCGCTCCGCCTGCAATGGGACCGCAAACCCGGTCCCGGCGGCGGCGCGACCTGGCGCGCGACCGGCGACGAGGAGGGCGAGGGGCAGTACTCCGCCGACGGCACCTGGCTCGCCTGGCGCACCAGGGGCGACGACGGCAGCCTCGTCACCTACGAGAGGGCCTGATGGGCGCCCTTCGCCTCATCCTCGGCGACCAGCTCACCCCTGACATCGCCGCCCTCGAGGGCCTCGATGCGGCCCGCGACGTCGTGCTCATGGCCGAGGTCATGGGTGAGTGCACCTATGTCCCGCACCACAAGCAGAAGCTGGTGCTGGTGCTCTCCGCCATGCGCCATTTCGCGGCAGAGCTCCGCGCCCGCGGCGTCACGGTCGACTACATCCGCCTCGACGATCCGGGCAACACCGGCACGCTGACCGGCGAGCTGGCCCGCGCCATCGCCCGCCACCGGCCGGAGGGCGTGGTCTGCGCCTTCCCCGGCGAATGGCGCCTGCTGGCGGCGATGCGCGGCTGGGAGGAAAGCCTCGGCCTCCCCGTCGAGATCCGCGAGGATGCGCGCTTCCTCTGCACGCTGCCGCGCTTCCGCCGCTGGGCCCAGGGCCGGCGGCAGTGGCGGATGGAGTTCTTCTACCGCGAGATGCGCCGCGAGACCGGCCTGCTGATGGACCCTGACGGCCCCGTCGGCGGCCAGTGGAATTACGACGCCGAGAACCGCCGCCCCCTCACCCCCGGCCTCGCCGCCCCGCCGCCCCGTCGTCCGGCGCCGGACGCCATCACCGGGGAGGTGATCGACCTGGTCGAGGCGCGCTTCCCCGCCAATTTCGGTACGCTGGAGGCCTTTGCCTGGCCGGTGACGGCAACCGAGGCGGCCGCGGCGCTGGACGACTTCATCGCCACCCGCCTCGCCCGCTTCGGCGACCACCAGGACGCGATGGCGACCGGCGAGCCCATCCTGTTCCACGCCCTGGTCTCGACCAGCCTCAACCTCGGCCTCCTTTCGCCCCGTGCCTGCTGCGAGGCCGCCGAGGCTGCCTATCGCGCCGGCCGCGCACCGCTTAACGCGGTCGAGGGCTTCATCCGCCAGATCCTCGGCTGGCGCGAATATGTCCGCGGCCTCTACTGGCTGAAGATGCCCGACTATGCGGCGCTCAACGCGCTGGAGGCGACGCGGCCGCTGCCCTGGTCCTGGTGGGGGGGCGAGACGCGGATGAACTGCTTGAAGCAGGTCGTCCGCCAGACCCGCGACCTGGCCTATGCCCACCACATCCAGCGCCTGATGGTCACCGGCAATTTCGCCCTCCTCGCCGGCCTCGACCCGGCGCAGGTGAACGAGTGGTACATGGCCGTCTATGCCGATGCCTTCGAATGGGTGGAACTGCCCAACACCCATGGCATGGCGCTGCATGCCGATGGCGGCATGATGGCGAGCAAGCCCTATGCGGCGAGCGGCGCCTACATCAACCGCATGTCGGACTACTGCCGCCGCTGCTGCTACGACGTGAAGGCGGCGACCGGGCCCGATGCCTGCCCGATGAACGCCCTCTACTGGGACTTCATCGCCCGGCACGAGCGCCGCTTCACCGGCAACCCGCGCATGGCCATGCCGCTGCAGACCCTGCGCAAGATGGCGCCCGAGAAGCGGGACGCGCTGCGCGCCCAGGCCGCCGCCTTCCTCGCCGGGCCGGAGATGCGCCCCGAGGCTTGACCCGCCCCGGCGCCGGCGCATCATCCCTGGGCAGAGCGCCGCAGGGGGCGGGGTGGGGATCATGGCCGACGAGATCGAATGGATGCGCCTCACCGCCGAGGAGCTCCGCGCCCGCGCCGCGGCGGATGCGCTGGTCGTCATCCCCGTCGCCTCGCTCGAGCAGCACGGTCCGCACCTGGCGACCGGCGTCGACATCATCCTCGCCACCGCCGTCGCCGAGGAGACGGCGCGGCGCCTCGGCGGCCCCGTCGTCGTTACGCCCTGCGTCTGGACCGGCCTCGCCGAGCACCACATGGATTTCGGCGGTACCGTCACGCTGGACTATGCGAGCTTCGCCGGCATGCTGCGTGGCATCGTGAAATCTGCCGCCCGCCACGGCTTCCGGCGGATGATGCTGCTGAACGGCCATGGCGGGAATGCCGAAGCCGTCGCCGTCGCCGCCGGCGAGTTCTCGATCGAGTTCGGCATTCGCGTCGCCGCCGCCACCTATTGGCACGCCACGCCCGAGGTCATCGCCCCGATCCTCGAGCGCCAGCCCGGCCTGATGCATGCCTGCGAGGCGGAGACGAGCATGATGCTCCACCTCCGCCCGTCCAGCGTCCGCACCGGGCGACTGCCCGAGGCGCATGGCCCGCACACCACCCGCGTCGAGGGCCAGCCCACCGGCCTCGCCCTCCGCCGCTCCTTCAAGGCGATCTCGCCCTCCGGCGTCATCGGCGACGCCCGCCTGGCGACGGCGGAGAAGGGCGAGCGCCTGCTCGATGCCATCGCCGGCCGCATGGCGGAACTCCTCCGCAACCCGAAGCTCTGGGCCTGACGCCGATGTCCGACTACCCGCTCGTCACCGGCCATGCCGCCTGGGTTGCGCTGGCGTCGCCGCCGCCCGGCATCGCCTTCGCCCGCGAGGAGGGCTGCCTCGACCCGGTGGAATACACCGCCGTGGTCCGCGACTCCGGCCTCGTCCGCCCGGTGGATGACGCGGCGCGCATGGCCGCCATGGTCGCCGGCTCCAACCTCATCGTCACCGCCCGTGACCAGGCGGGACGGCTGGTCGGCGCCGCCCGGAGCTTCACCGACTTCGCCTATGGCTGCTACCTGTCCGACCTCTGCGTCGTCCGCGCGGGACAGGGGAAGGGCATCGGCCGCGCCCTCATCGCCGAGACCAAGCGCATCCTCGGCCCCGGCTGCATGCTGCTGCTGCTTTCGGCGCCCGATCCTATGACCTGGTACCCGAAGCTCGGCATGGAGCCGGTCGGGAACGGCTTCATCATCCGCCGCGACGGTTAGGGCGGATTCCGTGAGCCAGGTCGGACGGAACCCGCTCTAGTCGCCATCCTGGTCCAGCGCATAGCCGGCGGAGCGCACGGTACGGATCACATCCGCCCCGCCATCGACGTTGATCGCCTTGCGCAGCCGGCGGATATGCACGTCGACCGTCCGCGGCTCGACATGGATGTCCCGCCCCCAGACGGCATCCAGCAGCTGTTCCCGGCTGAAGACGCGCCCGGGGTTCTGCAGGAAGAACTCCAGCATCCGGTACTCGGTCGGGCCGAGATGCAGCGGGCGGCCGGCCCGCGTCACCCGATGCGCATCCTGGTCCATGGTGATGTCGAGGTAGGAGAGCGTCCCCTTGGTGGCGATGCTCCCCGAGCGCCGCAGCAGGGCCCGGATGCGCGCCAGCAGGCTGTCCATGGCGAAGGGCTTGGCGATGTAGTCGTCGGCGCCGGTATCGAGCGCCCGGACGGCATCCTGGTCCTCGGTCCGCGCCGTCACCATGATGATCGGCAGGTCCCGCGTCGCCGGCTTGCGGCGGAGCTGCCGGCAGACCTCGATCCCCGACAGCGCCGGCAGCATCCAGTCGAGCAGGACGAGATCAGGCCTCGCCTCGGCGACGCGCAGCAGCGCCTCCTGCCCGTCGGCCGCCTCCTCGACGCGGAAGCCCTGCTTCTCGAGGTTGTAGCGCAGCAGCGTGATCAGCGGCGCCTCGTCCTCGACGACCAGGATGGTCGGCTTGGCATGGCCCTGGACCATGTCCGGCATGAGACCTGTTCCTCCCTCAGCCTGGCGGCCGGACCACGGCATAGGCGGAGCCGTCGCCCTTCGGCCGCTCATCCGGCAGGTTCTCGCCGCTCACCGCATAATGCACCGTCTCGGCGATGTTCGTCGCATGGTCCCCGATGCGCTCGAGGTTCTTGGCGACGAAGAGGAGGTGGGTCGCCGCGGTGATGTTGCGGGGATCCTCCATCATATGCGTCAGCATCTCGCGGAAGATGCCGTTATAGACCTGGTCGACCGGCTCGTCCGCCTCCCAGACCTCGTCGGCGCGCGCGGCGTCGTCATTCACCAGGGCGTCGATCGCGCCCTTCAGGTTCTCCTGCACCAGCACGGCCATGCGGTTGAAGCCATTGAGGCTGCCGACCGTCGGCTGCTGGGCGAGGACGATGCTGCGCTTCGCCGCGTTGCGCGCGTAGTCGCCGATACGCTCCAGCCCATGGCTGATCTTGAGGCAGGCGATGACCAGCCGCAGGTCCTGCCCCACCGGCTGGCGCAGCGCCAAGATGCGGATGCAGAAATTCTCGACCTCCCGCTCCAGCGCATCGATCGCGCCGTCGCGCCCCACCACCTCGGTGGCGAGGTCGGAGTCGCGCCGCACCAGCGAGGCTACGGCATCCGCCACCTGCCGCTCGGCGAGGCCGCCCATGCGGGCGATCATGTCGCGCAGCCGCTGCAGCTCCTCGCCATAGGCGCGCACGGTATGCTCGGCCATCGGTTCCATCTTCACCGCCTCCGCCTCCGCCTCAGCCGAACCGGCCGGTGATGTATTCCTGCGTCTTCGGATGCTTCGGCGCGGTAAAGAGCTGCCCCGCCGGCGCCACCTCGATCAGCTCGCCCAGGTAGAAGAAGGCCACCTGGTCGGCGCAGCGCGCGGCCTGCTGCATGTTGTGGGTGACGATCGCGATGGTGAAGTCGCGCTTCAGCTCGTCGATCAGCTCCTCGATCTTGAGGGTCGAGATCGGGTCGAGGGCCGAAGTCGGCTCGTCGAACAGAATCACCTCCGGCCGCACCGCGATGGTGCGCGCGATGCAGAGCCGCTGCTGCTGCCCACCCGACATGCCCATGGCCGAGGTGTTGAGCCGGTCCTTCGCCTCCGACCAGAGCGCCGCCCGCGTCAGCGCCCACTCCACCCGCTCGTCCATCTGCGCCTTGTTCAGCTGCTCGTGCAGCCGGACGCCGAAGGCGATGTTCTCGTAGATGGTCATCGGGAAGGGGGTGGGCTTCTGGAACACCATGCCGATCTTCGAGCGCAGCGCGTTCAGGTCGACGCTGCCGTCGATGATGTTCTCGCCGTCGAGCAGCACCTGCCCCTCCGCCCGCTGCCCGGGATAGAGGCTGTACATCCGGTTCAGCACCCGCAGCAGCGTCGACTTGCCGCAGCCCGAGGGGCCGATCATGCCCGTCACCTGCCGCGCCGGGATGTCGAGGCCGATCCCCTTCAGTGCCCTGTGCGCACCGTAGTAGAAGTCGAGCTCCCTGATCGCCAGCTTCGCCCCGTTCAGCGCGGCGTCGGAGCGTGCCTGCATGGCGCCGATATTCGGCCGGGCGGCGATCTTGTCGTCCATCGCGGACTGGCTCATAGATTGGGACTCCTTCACTTGCCGCTGCGCAGCAGGCTGCGCGCGCCGATATTCAGCAGCAGCACGGCGAGGGTGATGATCAGGGCGCCGGCCCAGGCCAGCTCGATCCAGTCCTGGAAGGGCGAGCCGGCATAGGAGTAGATGGTGATCGGCAGGCTCGGCATCGGCGCCGCGAGGTTGGTCGACCAGGCGTTGTTGCCGAGGCTGGTGAAGAGCAGCGGCGCCGTCTCGCCCGCGATGCGGGCGATGCCGAGCAGCACGCCGGTGATGATGCCCGAGATCGCCGAGCGCCAGCTCACCAGCACGATCATCTTCCATTTCGGCGCGCCGAGCCCGATCACCGCCTCGCGCAGCGTGTTGGGGACGAGGGTGAGCATGTCTTCCGTCGTCCGCACTACGATCGGGATGATGATGATGGCCAGCGCCGCGACGCCCGCCCAGCCCGAAAAGCCGCCGAAGGGCAGCACCAGCAGCTGGTAGACGAAAAGGCCGATCAGGATCGAGGGCGCCGATAGCAGGATGTCAGAGACGAAGCGCACAACGTCGCCGAAGCGCGAGCCCCGGGCGTACTCGGCGAGATAGGTGCCGACCAGCATGCCGATCGGCGTGCCGACCAGCGTCGCCAGCACCACCTGGATGAGGCTGCCGACGATGGCGTTGAGCAGCCCGCCCTCCGAGCCCGGCGCCTTCGTCACCTCGGTAAAGACCGAGAGGTTCATCGCCCCGAAGCCCTTGACGAAAAGCGTCACCAGGATCGAGGCGAGGAAGAGGAGCCCAATCCCCGTCGCCACCAGCGAGAGGCTGCGGATGACGAGGTCGGTGCGCTTCCGCCGCCGGCCGAGCCGGGCTGCCGCGCCGGCATCCTTGACCGGGGTCAGCGCGGGATGTGCCGTGGCGCTCATCGGATCAGCCCTTCAACCGGGAGCGCAGCAGGAAGCGCGAGGTGGCCAGCACGATGAAGGAGAGCACGAAGAGGATGAAGCCGAGCGCCAGCAGCGCCGACAGCTTCAGGCTTCCCGTCTCGCTCTCGCCGAACTCCAGCGCCACCACCGAGGCGATGGTGTTGCCCGGCCCGAACAGCGTCGTCGTGATGCGGTTCGCGTTGCCGATGACGAAGGTGACGGCCATCGTCTCCCCGAGCGCGCGGCCGAGCCCCAGCATGACGCCGCCCGCGACCGAGATGCGCGTGTAGGGCAGCACGACGCCCCGCATCACCTCCCAGGTGGTGCAGCCGAGGCCGTAGGCGCTCTCCTTGAAGACGGGTGGCACCTGCTCGAAGACGTCCCGCATGGTCGCCGCGATGAAGGGCAGGATCATGATGGCGAGGATGAGCGCCGCGGTCAGGATGCCCGTGCCGAAGGGCGGCCCCTGGAACAGGAAGCCGATGCCCGGCAGCTCGCCGAGGCTGTCGATCAGCGCCGGCTGGACATGCTGCGCCATCAGCGGCGCGATGACGAAGAAGCCCCACATGCCGTAGATGATGGACGGCACGGCCGCCAGCAGCTCCACCGCCGTGCCCACCGGCCGCCGCAGCCATACGGGTGCCAGCTCGGTGAGCGTAAAGGCGACGCCGAAGGCGAGCGGCACGGCCAGCAGGATCGCCAGCACCGCCGTCACCACGGTGCCGTAGATGGAGACGCCGGCCCCGAAGACCTCGGCCACCGGGTCCCATTCCGTCGACCAGAGGAAGGGCAGGCCGAAGGCCCGGAAGGCCGGCAGCCCACCGATGAAGAGCTCGACTATGATGCCGCCGAGCAGCAGCAGCACGAAGGCGCCCGCTGCCTGGCAGGCCGCCGCGAAAAGCGCGTCGCCGAGATTGCCCCGGCGCGCAGCCGAAGCCCGCCGCACGCCCGTCGTCATAGTGCTGGCCTGCGACACGCGCCGCTCCTCCGATGGTCCCGGGTCAGCCGTTCCAGACCGGCTGGCCGTTCACCTTGATCTCGGACTTCCAGGCGGCGCGGATCTTGTCCTGTACCGGCTTCGGCAGCGGGATGTAGTCGAGCTGGGAGGCCAGCTGCCCGCCATTGCCGTAAGCCCAATCGAAGAACTTCATCACGTTGCGGCTGCGCTCCGCATCGGCCGGGTTCTTCGGCAGCAGGATGAAGGTCGGCGAGACGATCGGCCAGGAGGTGGCGCCGTTCTGGTCGATCAGGCTGGCGGCCATGCCCGGCGCATCCCAGTCGGCACTCTGCGCCGCGGCGATGAAGGCCTCCTGCGTCGGCTTCACGAACTGCCCGGCCTTGTTGCGGATCTGGGTGGTGATCAGCTTGTTCGAGACCGCATAGGCGTTCTCGACATAGCCGATGGCGCCGCGGATGTTCTTCACCGTGCCGGCCACGCCCTCATTGCCGCGCGCCCCGGTGCCGGAGGGGAAGCGGACGGAGGTGCCGATGCCCACCTTCTCCTTCCATTCCGGCGACACCGCCGAGAGGTAGGAGACCCAGACAAAGGTCGTGCCCGAGCCATCGGCCCGGTAGACCGGCGCGATGGCAAGGTTCGGCAGGGTGACGTCGCGGTTCAGCTCGACCAGCTTCGAGTCGTTCCACTTGATGATCTTGCCGAGATAGATGTCGGCCAGCAGCTCGCCGGTCAGCTTGAGCTGCCCGTCCTCAAGGCCCGGGATGTTCACGATGGCGACGAGGCTGCCCATCACGGAGGGGAACTGGAGCAGGTTCGCTTCCGTCAGCTGCTGCGAGGTCAGCGGTGCGTCGGAGGCGCCGAAATCCACAGTACGGTTGCGGATCTGGTTGATGCCCGCGCCCGAGCCGACCGACTGGTAGTTCACCGTGATGCCGGTCGCGCCGCGCGCCGCCTCGGCCCATTTCTGGTAGACCGGGTTGGGGAAGGTTGCCCCGGCGCCGGTGATTTGGCCACCCTGGGCAAGGGCGCGGCCGCCGAAAGCGGTGCCGGCGGCGAGCAGGCTGGCCGTGGCCAGGAGTTGGCGACGTTGCACGAGGGTCTCTCCACGGTTGGTTCGCCGGGACTCTGTGGCCCCGGTGGCGGCGCCTTCCTAGTGTCCCCATAAGACGAAGCGATTGCCGTTGGATGAAGCTTCGATGACAGTCATCGGACGATTGCGCCAGTCATCCGGTACACACTATACGATCCCGGCGGATCGCGCCCAGTCCGGGAGACGCTTCTCGCGGAACGCCGCAAGCCCCTCCCGCCCCTCGGCCGAGGCGCGCTGAACCCAGCCCTCATGCGCCAGCAGCGCCATCGTCCGCGCATCGAGCGTCGCCCCGCTGGCGCCGAGCAGGCTGCTCTTCGCCACCGCCGCCGCCCCGGGCGCCGCCCGCAGCACCTCGCCGAGGATCGCCTCCAGCCGCGCCTCGATTGCCTCCGCCGCCACCACCTCGTGCACCAGGCCGATCCTGAGCGCCTCGGCGGCGTCGAACCGCTCGCCGGTGACGGCGTAGCGTCGCGCCTGCCGCAGCCCCATGGCCTGGACCATCTGCGGGGAGATCGGCGTCGGGGCGACGCCGACCCGCACCTCGGTCAGGCCGAAGACCGCCTCGGGCACCGCGAGCGCCACGTCGACGCAGCAGACCAAGCCGCAGCCGCCGCCGAAGGCCGCCCCCTGCACCAGGGCGAGGGTCGGGCGCGGGAACTCGTTGAGCAGGTGCATGGCCCGCGTCGTCGCCAGCGAGGCCTGGAAGGCCGCCTCCGGCGGGTAGCCGGCTACCTCGGCCAGCCAGCCGAGATCCGCCCCGGCCGCGAAATGACGCCCCGCACCACGCAGCACAAGCGCCCGGACCTCCTGGTCCCCGGCCAGCGCCTCCAGCGCCTTGGTCAGCCCGGTCAGCAGAGCGGCATCATAGGCATTGCCCCGATGCGGCCGGTTGAGCGTCGCAGTGACGATGCCGCGGCCATCACGCGCGAGCAGGACGGGCGCTTCCGCCATGATCCTTCCTCCCCTGCTCGGCGCCCCCTAGGACACCGCCGGCTGGCCGAGGAAATCCAGCACCGCGGCGTTGAAGGCGGCCGGGTTGTCGCTGCTCATCCCATGCGCCGCATCGGGGATGACCACCCGCCGCGCATCCGCCATCACCCGCTCCAGCGCCTCGATGATGGCAATGAACTGCGGCTGCGTCTGCGCCCCGTTCACCAGCAGGGTGGGCAGGCGGATCGCCTCCGCCGCCGCCCGCCCGAAGGGGCGCCGCCGCTCGTCGATCTGCCCGAGCAGCGTCTGCGCGTTGTCGAGGTTCATCGCCTTGCGGGCCGCGCTGCGCCGCTCCCAGGCCCCCGGCCCGCCGGTATGCTCGGCGAAGCGCCGCATCGCCCCCTCGGTGTCGCCGGCCTTCAGCAGTTCGGCCGCTGCGGCGAAGGCGGCCGCCTGCTTGCCCGCCCCGCCCGGCGCGCCGCCGAGGCTCTCATCCAGCTCGCCCCCCGGCTCCGCCAGCACCAGCCGCCCGACCAGCCCGGGATGCCGCTCCGCCACGCGGAAGGCGATGTGCCCGCCCCGCGAATGCCCGACCAGGTCCACCTTCCCCGCGCCGAGCGCCCTGATGAACCCCGCCACGTCCTCGACATGCCGGTCGATCTTGAAGGTCTCGCCGACGCCGTCCCACCGCTCCGGCCAGTAGTGCCGGAGGCTCGGCGCGAGGGTGCGGAAGCGCGCCCCGAACGGCTCCATCTGGGGCGCCCAGTAGCGGTAGTCGTTGAGCGAACCGTGCACCAGCACCACCGGCGTGCCGCTCCCGGCCTCCGCATAGGCCATCTCATGCCCATTGACCGTCAGGCTCGGCATCGCTTCCCTCCCAATCCTCCCGCCGAGGATGCGGGCCCCGATCCTTCCCTGCAAGGAGCCTCGATGCGCCGCCGCCACCTCCTCGCCAGCCTCGCCGCCTCCCCCGCCGTCGCCCAGCCCTCGGAGGTCGACCTCCTTCTCGCGCTCGCCGTCGACGCCTCCGGCTCCATCGACCCCGACGAGTTCCAGCTCCAGCGCGAGGGCTATGCCGAGGCGCTGACCCATCCGGCCGTCCTCGCCGCCATCCGCGGCAAGCCGCGCGGCGCCATCGCCGTCGCCATGGTGGAGTGGGGCTCGCCCGCCGGCGCCGCAACGGTGGTGGAGTGGATGCGCCTCGCCGACGGCCCCTCGGCCATCGCCCTCGCCGAGGCCATCCTCCGCGCCCCCCGCAGCCCGCAGAGCTGGAACGCCATCGGCGACGCGCTCGCTCACTGCACCCGCCTGATCGCCGCGGCGCCCTTCCAGGCCGCCGAGCGCGTCATCGACCTCTCGGGCGACGGGCCCGACCTCCGTTCGCACATCCCCGCCGCGACCGCCCGCGACGCCGCCGCCGCGGCCGGCATCACCGTGAACGCGCTCGCCGTCGCCGCCGCCGGCCAGGTCACCCGCGCCGGCGAGCCGCTGGCCGAGACCTACCGCCGCGAGGTCATCGGCGGCCCCGGCGCATTCGTGGTGACGGCCGAGGACCGCCGCGACATCGCCCGCGCGCTTCGCGCCAAGCTGATCCGCGAGATCGCCTGACGCGGCCCGCCGGCCAGCCTATTCCAGGCGCAGATTCGCCGCCCGGATCACCCCGCCCCACTTCCCAAGCTCGCTCCGGATCAGCGCCGCCATCTGCGCCTGATCCTGCACCCAGACCGTGGCCCCCGCCCGGCGGATCTTCTCCGCCGTCTCCGCCCCCTGCACGATGCCGATGATCGCTGCCGAGAGCCGGTCCCTGACCGCCTGCGGCATCGCCGCAGGCCCGATGAAGCCGAACCACACATAGACCTCGTAGCCCGGCAGCCCGGCCTCGGCGAAGGTCGGCACGTCCGGCAGGGTCGGGTCCCGCTCGCTTCCCGTCACGGCGAGCGCCTTCAGCCGCCCGCCCTGCACATGCGGCAGCACGTTCGGCAGGTTGTCGATCGTCATGTCGACGCGCCCGCCAAGCAGGTCGGCGATGCCCGGCGCGCTGCCGCGATAGGGCACGTGCACCAGCTCGATCCCCGCCTGCACGCGGAACAGCTCCGCCGCCAGATGCGGGCTGCTGCCGGCGCCGGAGCTCGCATAGCTCAGCTTCCCTGGCTGCGCCTTGGCCCTCGCCATCAGCTCGGCCAGCGAGCCGATCCCGCTCTCCGTCCGCACCGCCAGGCAGTTCATCAGCCGGGTCGTGACGCAGAGCGGCGCGATGTCCTTGGTCGGGTCGTAGCCGGTATTGGCGAAGAGGAAGGGGTTCATGGTGAGGTTCGCCGTATTGGCGACGCAGATGGTGTAGTTGTCCGCCGCCTGCGCGGTCGCCGCGATGGCGAGCGAGCCGCTCGCCCCCGGCCGGTTCTCGACGACGCCGAGCTGCCCGACCGCATCCATCATCCGCTCGCCGACCAGCCGCGCCAGCGTGTCGTTGATGGCGCCCGGGGTGTAGGGCACCAGGATGCGCACCGGCCGGTCCGGCCAGGTCTCCGCCCGCGCCCTGAAGGCGGGCAGAGGGGCGAGCAGGGCAGGGGCCGCGAGCAGCCCCCTCCGCAGGATGGTCATGGGCGTGTCCTCCCGGTTGTTCCGGGAAGGCTACACGCCCCGCAGCCGGCCGCGCAGTTCGAATTTCTGGATTTTGCCCGTCGAGGTCTTCGGCAGCGGCCCGAAGCTCACCCGCTTGGGGCATTTGAAATGTGCCAGCCTCTCGCGGCACCAGGCGATCACCTCCGCCTCCGAGGGCGGCGCGACGCCCGGCCGCGGCGTGACGAAGGCATGCGGCACCTCGCCCCATTTCGGGTCGGGCGCGGCGACGACGGCCGCCTCCATGATGGCGGGATGGGCGTAGAGCACCTCCTCCACCTCCAGCGTCGAGATGTTCTCGCCGCCGGAGATGACGATGTCCTTGGCCCGGTCCTTCACCTCGATATAGCCGTCGGCATGCATCACGCCGAGATCGCCGGTATGGAACCACCCGCCGGCGAAGGCCTCGCTGTTGGCCTCTGGGTTGCGCAGGTAGCCCTTCATCACCGTGTTGCCGCGCAGCATCACCTCGCCGAGCGTGCTGCCATCCGCCGGCACCGGCCGCATCGAGGCAGGGTCGATCACCGCCGCCTCCTCCAGCATCGGGTGGTTGACGCCCTGCCGCGCCATGAAGGCGGCCTTCTCGCCGAGCGGCATGTCCTCCAGCCCCGGCTGCCACAGGCAGATGGTCGCCGGCCCGTAGCACTCCGTCAGCCCGTAGAGATGCGTGACCGAGAAGCCCATCCCCTCCATCCCGGCGATGACGGGGGAGGGCGGCGCCGCGCCGCCCGTGGCGATCGCGACCTTTCCCTGCAGCGCCCGCTTCGCCGCCTCCGGCGCATGGATCAGCATGGTCAGCACCACGGGCGCCGCGCACATATGGGTCACGCCATGCTCGGCGATGGCGGCGAAGATCGCCCCCGGCTCGACCCTGCGGAGGCAGACATGCGTGCCGCCCTGCAAGGTGACGGCCCAGGTATAGGTCCAGCCGTTGCAGTGGAACATCGGCAGCGTCCAGAGATAGACGCTCCGCGGCGTGAGCTCGAAGGCCAGGGCATTGGCCGCCGCATTGAGATAGGCGCCACGATGATGTGCGACGACGCCCTTCGGGTTGCCCGTCGTGCCCGAGGTGTAGGACAGGCTGATCGCCTCCCACTCATCCTCCGGCATCCGGATCGGCTCCGCCGCATCCCCGGTCCCAAGGAAGGCCTCGTACTCCACCGCGCCCAGGGCCTCGCCCTCCGGCGCCTCGCTGTCGGCGATGTCGACGACGGTCATGCCCTCCGGCACCGCCCCTCGCGCCACCCTGGTGGACTCCCGGTCCACCAGCAGCAGCTTCGCCCCCGCATGCCGCAGGATGAAGCCGATCGCCGCCGCATCCAGCCGGATGTTGATCGTCAGCAGCACCGCGCCCGCCATAGGCACGCCGTAATGCGCCTCCAGCATCTCCGGCGTGTTCGGCGCCAGCACCGCGACGACATCCCCCGTGCCGATCCCCGCCCGCCTCAGCGCCGAGGCCAGCCGCCGGCACCGCGCCGCCATCTCCGCATAGGTCGTCCGCCGCCGCCCATGGATGACGGCCACCCTCCCGGGATAGACCCGCGCCGCCCGCAGCAGGAAGGAGATGGGCGAGAGTGGGACATGGTTGGCCGCCAGCCTCGGCAGGTCGCCGTCATCCACGATCGGCCCCCCACTTGAAGAAGTCCTTGCCCTGCCGCCTCAGGAAGTTCGCCAGCACCATCCGGTGCACCTCGCTCGCCCCGTCGACGAGCCGCGCCTGCCGCGCATAGCGGTACATCCACTCGACCGGGGTATCCTTCGAGTACCCGCGCGCCCCGAGCAGCTGCAGCGAGGTGTCGACCGCCTTGTGCAGCGCGTCGGCGACGACGACCTTCGCCATCGAGACCTCCTTGCGCGCCAGGCTGCCCTGGTCGAGTAGCCAGGCCGCCCGCATGGTCAGGAGCCGGCCGATGTCGAGCTCCATCGCCGCCTGGCCGACGAGCTGCTGGACCGCCTCCTTCTCGACGAGCCTGGTGCCGAAGCTGCTGCGCTGCTCGATATGTGCCATGGCGATCTCGAGTGCGCGCCGCCCCATCCCCGACCAGCGCATGCAATGGGTGAGGCGCGCCGGCCCGAGGCGGATCTGCGTCACCCGCAGCCCGTCGCCGACCCCCATCAGCACGTTCTCGTCAGCCACTTCGAGCCCGTCGAATTCCAGCTCGCAATGCCCGCCATGCTCCTCCGGCCCCATGATCGGGATGCGCCGCAGGATCCGCCATCCCGGCTGGTCGGCATGGAAGAGGAAGGCGGTGAGCCCGGTGCGGTCATCATCCGAGGTCCGTGCCATCAGGATGAAGTGCTTCGCGGTCTCGGCGCCGGTGATGTAGTGCTTCCGCCCGGTGATGACCCAACGGTCGTTCCCGCGCCGCTCGGCCTTCGTATAGGTCATGGAGGGGTCGCTGCCGCAGCCGTCCGGCTCGGTCATGGCGAAGCTCGACTGCACGCGGCCGTCGATGATGGGCTGCAGCCAGCGCTCCTTCTGCGCCTCCGTCCCCACCATGTTCAGCACGCGCATGTTGCCGTCATCGGGTGCGGCGCCATGGAAGACGACGGGGCCGAAGATGCTGCGGTTCATCTCCTCATAGAAGGCCGCCAGCGCCACCATTGGGAAGCCGCCGCCGCCCCGCTCCCTGGGCATGCCGAGCGCCCAGAGCCCTTCGGCCTTCGCCTGCGCCCTGAGCCGCTCCAGCAACGGCCGGGCGATGTTCTCGTGCTCGTCGTAGCTGGCCGGGTCGGCCTCCAGCGGGATGATCCGCTGCTCGACGAATTCGCGAATGCGCGCGCGGGTCGCCTCGACCTCGGGAGACAGGCTGAAATCCATCTTGGCTGATCCTACAGAGCGTTGACCGAATGCCCGCCATCGACGACCAGCGCGGCGCCCGTCATATGGGCCCCCGCCTTCGAGGCGAGCAGGAGAAGCGGGCCGGTAAGGTCCTCCGGCGCGCCGAGCCGCCTCTGCGGCACCCGCTTCACCACCGCCTGGCCCGCCTCTGAGGCGAAGAATGCCCGGTTGATCGGCGTCTCGACATAGCCGGGGCACAGCGCGTTCACCCGGATGCCGTACCGGGCCCATTCGACGGCGAGCTGCTTCGTCATCTGCACCAGCCCCGCCTTGGAGGCGGTATAGCCGACGACGCCCTGCAGGATGCGCAAGCCCCCGATGGACGCGATGTTGACGATCGCCCCGCCGCGCGCCGCCGCAACGAGCCGGCGCCCCGCCTCGGTCGCGACGAGGAAGCAGCCGCGCAGGTTGACGTCGAGCACGCCGTCCCAATCCTCCGGCGTCTGCTGCAGGGCCGGCTTCGAGACCGCGATCCCCGCATTGTTGACGACCACATCCGGCGCCAGGCCGAAGGCCCGCTCGGCCGCATCGAAGCAGGCGGCGATGCTGTCAGGCCTTGCGACGTCGAGCGGCACCGCGACCGCTCGGGCGCCGAGCTCCCCGGCCAGTGCCTCCAGCGCCTCCACCCGCCGCGCGGCCAGCGCCACCCGCGCCCCCGCCCCATGCAGCACCCGGGCGAAATGCGCCCCGAGCGCCCCCGAGGCGCCCGTCACCAGGGCGACCGAGCCTTCCAGCCCGAACAATCCTCGCGGATCGACCATCCCATCCCTCCCGCTTCCCCGCACTTGACCACCGGGGAAGGGGAGGGAGCAAGGCGGCAGGCTCAGGCAGGCAGCGTCTGCCGCTGGTCCACTCCGTTGCTGTAGGTGATCTCGCAGGTGCTCGCCGCCGCGTTCAGCAGCGGAAAGGCGGTCCGGATATGGATGCTGTTCCTGTCGACGCGGATCAGCTTCATCGACACCGCCCCGACCGTACCTGTGCTGATGCCGAAATTCTCGGTGATCCGCATCCCTTCCAGGAAGGAGGTCTCCGCCCGGACGTATTTCATGGCAAGGTTGGCCGGGTTGAGGATGATCGTGGCGAAGACAAAGGCCACGACGTCATTGTTGAGGTAGGTGAGCGTCGCCTGGCCCGCGCCGCTGTTGAGCGCCCGCGTCACCGCCTCCACCTGGGAGCCGTCGAAGGCGCTGACGGTCGTCTTGTGCTGCCAAGTCGCCCGGTTCAGCAGCGCCGTCACCGTGGTGCTCTGCCGGTTGCGGCCGACTGCCCGGAGCTCGTGCAGGCCTTCCGCATGTCCCGTCGCGGCACCCTGTCCCTGGACTGCGACATCCTCGCTCTTCTTCAGGATGCCGGCGACCTCTTCCTCGGTATAGGGGCGTACGATCGACATGCGGGCCTCCCTGCCTGGCTTCGTCCTTCACCTGACTATTGTCATATACGAATTATCAGGGCTCTTTGTCGACCACCGGTTGTGGCTGCCGGCCGGCCGTCGCCGCATCCATGCAGGTATCGCAGCCGGTTTGATTGCGGCAGCCGCTTGCGGCCGGACAGCGGCGAGGTGGGCAGGGGTCCCGGCCGGGGCGCCGGCCCGGAACGCAGGCGGGCCGAAGCCGACCCGGAAAGCCTGGCCTGCCGCTCCGACGAACCGTTGCCTGCCGCCTGCGCCGTCGCCCGCCGAGGCGCCTTCGCCTGGGAGGCGGAGGTCACGGCCGCGCCGCGCTGACCTCCGCCTCGATCGCCGCCAGCAGCCGCGCCGGAAAATGCTGCGGAATGCCCTGGCCGATCAGGACGACGCGCGTCCGCCTGTCGCCGCCGGGCCAGGCCGGCAGCCATTCCGGCGGATGCACCACATGTTGGATGGCATGCACCACCATCGGCCGCGCCGGCTCCTCCGCCAGCGCCACCAGCCCCTTCAGCCGCAGCAGCTTCGCTCCTGAATGCTCCGCCAGCGCCTGCATCCAGAGGGTGAGCGCCAGCGCCGGCACCGGCGCCTCCCGCTCGATGACGATGCTGCCGACGCCCTTGCTGTGCACGGCCTGAGCATCCTTCGGCACCGCCGGATCGCCCGGTGCGAAGAGCCAGCCCGGCTCCACCGCCCCACGCGCCGCCGCCCGCAGCGGGAGGCCCGGCTGCAACCCATGCACCGCCCGCTCCACCGCCGCCGCATCGCCGAGATCGGGCTTCGTCACCAGCACCCGGTCCGCCAGCATCACCTGCCGCCGCGCCTCCGGATGCCGCTCCAGCACCGCCGGCCCGACCAGCGCATCCACCAGCGTCACCAACGCCTGCAGCCGATGCGTCTCGGCGACCGGCGCCTCCGTCATCAGCGCGTGCAGGATCGGCGCCGGATCGGCGAGGCCCGAGGTCTCCACCAGCACGCGCCGATAGGCCGGGACCTCCCCTGCCGCCCGGCGCCGGGCGAGGTCCATCAGCGTCGTGCCGAGATCGGTCCGCACCAGGCAACAGAGGCAGCCGGTCGAGACATTGACCAGCACCTCCTCGCTCGCCGCCAGCAGCTCATGGTCGAGCGCCACCTCGCCGAACTCGTTGACGATCACGGCGCTGTCCGCCCAGGCCGGGTCGCGCAGCACCTGCCGCAGCAGCGTCGTCTTCCCCGCCCCGAGGAAGCCGGTGACGACGGAGACCGGGATCACGCCCCGGCCACGCGCAGCCGGCGCGCCTCGCCCTCGCCGGCGCCGACCGCATTGCGCAGCCCGCGCAGCAGCCCGGAGACAGAGGTGCATGGCCGCCGCTGCCCCGCCCGCTCGATCCACCAGCGGATCGGCGCATCCTCCCCGGCCGCCGCCGTGACGCGCAGCCCGTGCGCCTCCAGAGCCACGCCCCCCTCGGCGATGGCGACACGCCCCGGCACCTCCCACAGCGCCAGCGCATCCGCCACCAGGTCACGCAGTTCCGGCGGCGTCACAGCGCGGCGCCGGCCCTGATCTCCTCGGGAATGCGGCGCGGGATCCATTCGCCGCCCCGGTCGTCGCCCAGCCAGCGCTCGCCCTCGACGACGATCTTGCCGCGCAGGATGGTCATGGCCGGCCAGGCATCCACCTGGCGACCCTCCCAGGGCGAGTAGTCGCTCTCATGCATCGCCTCGGCCCGGACCTCGCGCCGCAGCGCCGAGTCGAGGATGCAAATGTCGGCATCCGCCCCGGGCGCGATCGCTCCCTTGCGCGGATACATCCCCATGATCCGCGCCGCATTGGTCGAGACGGCATCGACGAACTGCCGAAGCGAGAAGCCGCGCTTGCCCACCATCTCCGAATACATCACCGCCACCCGCGGCTCGACGCCCGAATTGCCACCGGTGGTGTCGTCGATCCGCCGCCCTTGCGTCTTCACCGCCAGCGAGCAGCAGAGCTCGTCGGTGGCGATGCAGCTGATCGTCCCGTCCATCGCCCCGCGCCACAGCTCGTCCTGGTCCGCCTGCGACTTCAGCGAGGGATAGGTGTGGTACATCTGCCCGTTCGGCCGCCGGTAGTCCTCCTGCGTGTAGAGCATGTACTGGTGCAGGCTCTCGCCATAGGCCGGCTGGTCGCGCGCCCGCGCCTCACGGATCGCCCGCACGCCGTCGGCGGCGGAGACGTGCAGCATGTAGAGCGCCGTCCCCGGCACCTTCTCCGCCAGCCGCAGCACGCGGCGGAAGGAGAGGTCCTCCGACAGCGTGTTGTGCACCTCCGCCATGTTCTCGAAGCCCGCGCGGCCCTCGCGGAAGAGCTTCGCGTACATGTGCATGACGATGTCGTTGTCCTCGGCATGGATGACGCCGAGCCCACCCTTCCGCGCGAGCACCTGGAAGACCTCCCAAATGTCGCCGAAATCGACCATCCGCCCCTTGCGGCTCGGGGTGATGTCGGTGGTGAAGATCTTCACCGTCGCATGCCCCGCCTCGATCGCCTCGGCGAGCTGCCCAGGCACCTCGGGCGGCAGGTCGCCCTCCACCATCGTGTGCAGCGCCCAGTCGCAGGCGCAGCCATCCGCGCGCCAGGCCGCCATCCGCTCCTCGATCGCGCCGTGGACGGTCTTGCCGTGCATCCAGCGGGTGAAGTCGATGATCGTCGTCGTCCCGCCGAACAGCGCGGCCTTGCCAACGACCGAGGGTCCCTGGGTCAGAGTCGGCGCCCCATCCGGCACCACCACCGGCCAGAGGCAATGGGTATGCGGGTCGATCCCGCCCGGCATGACGATCTTGCCCGTGGCATCGACGACCCTCACTCCCTCCGGCACCGGAAAGCCGCCCCGCTCGGCCACGGCGACGACCTTGCCGCCCCCGATCGCCACATCCGCTGCGCCGACCGCATGCGGGGTGACGACGCAATCCCCGCTGATGACAAGATCGATCATCACCGCCCTCCCTCGCCGCCGAAGACCTGCGCCCGCCGCTCCAGGTAGCGCGGCACCACATCCGGATTGATGACCCGCGGCGGCAGGCGCCCCTCGGCCGCATCGGCGAAGGCGAGCGCCGCGATGCGGGTGATGTTCGCCCGGCTCTCCTGCGTGACGCCCGCGGTGTGCTGGGTGAGGATGACATTATCCATCTGCAGCAGCGGATGCGAGGGCGGCGGCGGCTCCTGCGCCCAGACATCGAGACCGGCACCGGCCAGGTGCCCGGAGGCCAGCGCCTCGGCGAGGGCCGGCTCGTCATGGATATGCCCGCGCGCCGTGGTGACGAAGATGGCGCCCCGCTTCATGCGCGCGAAGCTTCCGGCATCCATTAACCCCCGGCTTTCGCCCGAGAGCGGCAGGTGCAGGCTGACGACGTCGCTCTCCGCGAGCAGCTCCTCCATCGCCACCTTCCTCGCGCCCCGTGCCGCGACCGTCTCCGCATCGAGATAGGGGTCGCAGGCCAGCACCGTGCAGCCGAAGGCGAGCCGGACGATCTCGGCGACCCGCGTCCCGACATGGCCGATGCCGACCAGCCCGACCGTGCGCCCGCGCAGTTCCCGCCCCATCAGCGCCTCGCGCCTCTGCGCCCGCCCGGTCCGCATCGCCGCCTGCGCCTCCGGCATGCGCTTCAGCAGCGCCAGCATCATGCCGACCGCGTGCTCCGCGACTCCCTCCGCATTGCCGCCCGCCTGGTTGACCAGCAGCACCCCCGCCCGCGTGCAGGCGGCGGAGTCGACCGTGTCGTAGCCCGCCCCCGTGCTGCCGACCATCAGCAGCCGCGGCAGCGCCGCCAGCAGCTCATCGGTGACATGGAAGCGCAGCGGCAGCTCATCCCGCGAGGCCATGCAGTAATACCCGTCCATCCCGGCCAGCGCCGCCAGCACATCCTCCTCCGGCTGGTCGAGCGGGATCCGCACCAGCTCCAGCGCCGCGCAGCCGGCGGCGGTTTCGAGAAAGGCCTGGTGCGGCAGGTGGGAGAGGTAGCCGACACGGAAGCGGCGCATGGCGTTTCCCTTGATGGTGCTTGCCCCGGTTGTATCCCCCGCCGCCCCGGGCGAAAACCCGCCCCTGACCTGTCCGGGGACGGCGGCGTGACATTCGGGATAGCCATCGTGGTGCTCGGCGGCGCGTTGGCCGGCTTCATCCAGGGCGTCTCCGGCTTTGCCTTCGGCCTGGTGGCGATGGCCTTCTGGTCCTGGTCGCTGGAGCCTGCGGTCGCCGGCCCGCTCGTCGTCTTCTGCTCGCTGGTTGGCCAGGCCATGGGCCTGCGCCTGCTGAAGCTCTCCGCCATCCCCCGCGCCATCCCCTTCATCCTGGGCGGGCTGCCCGGCGTGCCGGTCGGCGTGCTTCTGCTGCCGATGGTCGACCCGCGCCTCTTCCAGGCCGGGCTAGGCGCGCTGCTGATCCTCTGGTGCCCGGCCATGCTGCTGGCCGCACGGCTGCCCCGCGTCACCTATGGCGGGCCCGCCGCGGACGGCGTCGCCGGCTTCCTCGGAGGGGTGATGGGCGGGCTCGGCGGCCTGCCCGGGCCGATCCCGACCCTCTGGTGCGTCCTCCGCGGCTGGGACCGGGCGACGCAGCGGGGCGTCTTCCAGCTCGTCTTCCTGACGATGCATGTCGCAACGATGGCCGGCTATCTGCTGACCGGCACCGTCTCCGCCCGCGCGGCCTGGCTGTTCCCGGTGATGCTGCCGATCGTCATCGCCACGGCGCTGCTCGGCGCTGCCGCCTATCGCCGGCTGGGCGATGTCGGCTTCCAGCGGATCGTGCTCGCCCTGCTGGCGGCCTCCGGCGCGGCGCTGCTGGCGGGAAGCCTGCCGAAGCTGCTCGGTTAGCCGGGAACCGCGACCGCCCCCTGCATCAGCCGCCGCTGGGTGCGGAAGACGACGGCACTCTCCGCATGCCACCCCTCGGGCCGCCGCTCCACCTCGGCCCCCACGGTCAGCATCCCCGAGGGATGCGCCACCCGGGTCTCCACCGGCCGCTCGCCGCGCCCGGCCAGCGCATGGGGGATGCTCCCCTCCACCCGGCAGGCGACGGCCAGCGCCATCGCGCCGGTCATCGGCACCGCCCGGTGCGGCCGCTCCATCGACAGCATCCGCACCGTCACGTCATGCGAGCCGGGGTCGAGCACCGCTCCGTCCAGCGTGCACGCCGGCTGCGGCCCGGCGACGAGGGCGATGCGCGGCGCCGCCAGCCCCACCCCCTCCGGCGCCGCGGCGAGGCCCATCGCCACCCCCGCCACCCGCCGGATGCGGTCGAGCAGCGCCATGAGGTCGGCCCGCGCCTCGATCTCCTCCGGGCTCTCGCCGCCCGTCATCCCGACATCCCGCGCATCGATGAAGGCGGCCGGGTTGCCCGCATCGATCAGCGTCGCCCGGACCGAGCCGAAGCCCTCGACCTCCAGCACGTCGGCGACGCGCCCCGTCGGAAACAGGCCTGCGGTCTGCGTCCCGCCCGGCGCCAGGAAGTCGAGCCTGATCCGCGCCCCGGTCCCGGCGACGCCGGCGATGGCGAAGTCGCCCCGCACCTCGGCGCGGCCGTCGCGCACCGGAAAGCGGGCATGGATGACCTTCCGCGTGTTCACCTGGTGGATGCGCACCAGCGCCTCGCCATCCGCGGCGCGCACCAGCAGCCCCTCATCGACGGCGAAGGGTCCGACCGCGGCTGACAGGTTCCCGCAATTCCCCTTCCAGTCCACCGCCGGCCGGTCCACGGCGACCTGGGCGAAGGTGTAGTCCACATCCGCCTCCAGATGCGTCGGCGGCCCGATGATGACGGCCTTGGAGAGCGATGAGATGCCGCCCCCCATCCCGTCGAGCTGCCGCCCATAGGGGTCGGGGCTGCCGAGCACCGCGAGGAGGATCGGGTCGAGCGCAGGCCGCTCCGCCGGCAGGTCCCGCGCATGGAAGAAGACGCCCTTCGAGGACCCGCCCCGGATGAAGGCCGCCGGAATCAAGCGCTGAGTCATGCCGCCACCTTCTGCCCCTGCAGCACGCGCCACACCTTCTCCGCCGTCACCGGCATGTCGATATGCCCGATGCCGAGGGCATCGCAGACCGCCGAGACGATCGCGGGCGGCGCCCCGCAGGACCCGCCTTCGCCCGCGCCCTTCACCCCGAGGTCGTTGTTCGGGCAGGGCACCACATGGAAGCCGAGCTCGAAATCCGGCGCGTCGGAGGCACGCGGCATGCAGTAGTCCTGGAAGCTCGCCGTCAGGAACTGCCCGCTCTCCCGGTCGTAGACCGCGTGCTCGAGCAGCGCCTGGCCGACCCCGCTCATGATCCCGCCATGCGACTGGCCATGCACCAGCATCGGGTTGATGACATTGCCCACATCGTCGACGGCGGCGTAACGCGCGAGCGAGACCTGCCCGGTCTCCGGGTCGATCTCCACCTCAGCCACATGGCAGCCATTGGGGAAGTTGCATTCGGTGTTGCGCGTGTAGAGCAGCTGCTCGTCGAGCCCCGGCGCCTCGCCCTCCGGCGGGTCCTGCGCGAGCTCGTAGACCCGGTCCCAGCCGACGCGGAGGTCGGTGCCGGCGACGCGGAAGACGCCGCCCTCGAACTCCACGTCGTCGACGGCCGCCTCGAGCAGATGCGCCGCCAGCCGCCGCCCCTTGGCCACCACCAGCTCCGCCGCCCGCGCGACGGCGACGCCGCCCATCTGCGAGCTGCGCGACCCGCCGGTCCCGTTGCCCGCCTCGACGACATCGGTGTCGCCCTGTACCAGCCGCACCCGGTCGAAATCGACGCCGAGCCGGTCGTGCAGCACCTGCGCATAGGCCGTCTCATGCCCCTGCCCGTGGCTGAAGGTGCCGACGGTGACGGCGACCGTTCCATCCGGTTGGAAGCACACCCGCGCCCATTCGCTCGGCTGCCCGCCCGAGGCCTCGATGAAATAGCCGAGCCCGATCCCGCGCAGCCGGCCACGCGCCCACGCCTGCGCCCGCCGCGTCGGGAAGCCGTCCCAATCCGCGAGCGCCATGGCCCGCGCCTGGGTCTCGGCGAAGAGCCCGCTGTCGATCGCATTGCCGACGACGTTCACGTAGGGGATCTGCTCCGGCCGGATGTAGTTCCGCCGCCGGATCTCCTCCCGCCCGATCCCGAGCTCCGCCGCGCCCAAGTCGAGCAGCCGCTCCAGCACATAGGCCTGTTCCGGCCGCCCCGCCCCGCGATAGGCATCGGTCGGCGAGGTGTTGGTGAAGACGCAGCTCACCTGCGCATTCAGCGCCTGGATGTCGTAGACCGTGCCCATGATCCGCGCCCCCGCGACGGTCGGCACCCTTGGCCCGAAATCCTGCAGATAGGCGCCCATCGCCGCGAAGGTGCGGATGGCGACGCCGGTGATCCGCCCCTCCGCATCGAAGCCCATACGCGCCCGCGTCACATGGTCGCGCCCATGCGGGTCGCAGAGGAAGGTCTCGCTCCGGTCGCTCACCCACTTCACCGGCAGCCCGACCCGCCTGGCCGCCCAGAGCACCATCCCGCTCTCCGGATGGATCTTCCCGCGCAGCCCGAAGCCGCCGCCGACATCGGGCGAGACGACCCGGACCTGCTCCTTCGGCACATTCAGGATCAGCCGCGCCAGCCCGTCCTGCACGCGCATCACGCCCTGGGTCGGCGAGTGCAGCGTGTACCGCCCCGTCGCCGCGTCATACTCGCCGATGGCGACCCGCGGCTCCATCGGATTGCCGACCAGGCGGTTGTTCACCAGCTCGATCGAGACCACCCGCGCCGCCCGCGCCAGCCCCGCCTCGGCCTGCGCCTCCCGCCCGCTGTCCCAGAGCACGCAGAGATTGCTGCCATTCTCCTCCCAGAGCAGCGGCGCCCCCGGCTCCAGCGCCGCGCCCGTCTCGGTGACGCTCGGCAGGATGTCGTACTCCGCCTCGATCAGCTCGGCCGCGTCCTGCGCCTGCTGCCGCGTCTCCGCGACCACGAGCGCCACCGGGTCGCCGACGAAGCGCACCTTCCGCGTCTGCAGGATCTCCCGCGGCGTCGGGAACAGCTTGGTCCCGCCCTTGCCCGGCACCTCCACCATCACCGGGAAATGCCCGATGCCATCCTTCGCGGCGTCCATGCCCGTGAGCACCGCAAGCACGCCCGGCGCCGACCACGCCTCCACCGTATCGACCGAGACGATCCGAGCATGCGCATGCGGCGAGCGAAGCACATAGGCATGGACCTCCCCGGGCCGGCTGATATCGGCCGTATAGGTCCCCCGCCCGGTCAGCAGCCGCACATCTTCCTTCCGCCGCACCGGCTGCCCGATCCCGAACTTGTCCATGGACGCGCGTCCTCCCTTGCGCGCCAGCAAACCCCCGCCATCCCTGGCTGTCGAGAGGGGGTAGCGCCCGCGCCCGATCCGGGGCACCAATCGGGGAAGGGAGAACGTCCATGCCCAGCCTGCAATTCCCGCTCCGGGACACGCCCGCGGAGGCGCCCACCCTCCGCGCCGAGCTCCGCGCCTTCCTCGCCGAGGCCGGGCGCGACTGGCCCCCCATGGTCCCCGCCTATTCCTGGATGGGCTTCGACCGCGACTTCTCCCGCGAGGTCGGTAAGCGCGGCTGGATCGGCATGACCTGGCCCAGCGCCTATGGGGGAGGGGAGCGCACCGCCCTCGAACGCTACGTCGTGCTGGAGGAGATGCTGGCCGTCGGCGCCCCCGTCGGCGCCCATTGGATCGGCGACCGGCAATCCGGCCCCCTCATTCTCCGCCTCGGCACCGAGGAGCAGCGGCGGGAGTTCCTCCCCCGCATCATCCGCGGCGAGCTGGCCTTCGCCATAGGCCTCTCCGAGCCCGACAGCGGCTCCGACCTCGCCAGCCTCCGCACCAAGGCCGAGAAGGTCCTCGGCGGCTGGAAGGTTAATGGTCGCAAGGTCTGGACCAGCAGCGCCCATCGCTGCGACTTCATGATCGCCCTGCTGCGCACCGCCCCGGCGCCGGACCCCAAGGCGAAGCATCAGGGCCTCAGCCAGTTCCTGGTCGATCTCCGCTCCTCCGGCCTCGCCGTCCGTCCGATCCTCGACCTCGCCGGGCAGGACGGCTTCAACGAGATCACCTTCGACGACGTCTTCGTCCCCGACAGCATGCTGGTCGGCCAGGAGGGCAATGGCTGGGAACAGGCGACCGCCGAGCTCGCCTTCGAGCGCGCCGGGCCGGAGCGCTACCTGTCCTCCCTCCCGCTGCTGACCGCGGCGCTCGACGACCTCCGCGCCGAGCCCGCCGCGCCGGAGGCGGTCGGGCGGCTGCTCGCCCGCGCCGCCACCCTCCGCCAGATGTCCCTCTCCGTGGCCGGCATGCTGGAGGATGGGCAGACGCCCGCCCGCGAGGCCGCCCTCGTCAAGGATGCCGGCAATGACTACGAGCAGGCCCTGCCGGAGGCCATCCGCGGCCTGGTCGACCCTGCCCGCACGCCGCCGCAGGTGATCGAGATGCTCGGCCTGATGACCATGGTCGCCCGAAGCTACAGCTTGCGCGGCGGCACCCGCGAGATCCTGCGCGGCATCATCGCCCGCCAGCTGGGGCTCCGCTGACATGAGCGACATCCGCGACATGCTGGTCGAGCAGGTGGACCGCCTGCTCGCCGACCGCGCCGAGCCCGCCACCCTCCGCGCCGCCGAGGCCGGCACCTGGCCCGAGGCGCTCTGGGCGGAGGCCGAAGCCCTCGGCCTGCCCCTCGCCCTGGTCCCCGAGGGGATGGGCGGCACCGGCCTCGGCTGGGGCGATGCCGTGGCGCTCTGGCAGGCCCTCGGCCGCCATGCCGCGCCCATCCCGCTCGGCGAGAGCATGGCCGCCGCCGCCCTGCTCGCCGGCGCCGGCATCACGCCGCCCACCGGCTTCATCGCCCTCGGCCTGCCCGGCGAGGCCGTGGCCTGGGGCCGCCGCGCCGCCCATCTCGCCCTCGCCCCGGGCGGCGAGGCCGCGCTCCACGCCCCGGCCGAGTGGCGGCAGGGCAGGGGCCTCATCGCCCGCGAGCCGGCCGACCGGCCCATCCTCGGGGCGCCCCTGGCCGAGGGCCGCTTCCCCGCCGCCTATGGCCCCGACGCGGCCCTGCTGGCCGGCGCCCTGCTGAACGCCGCCCGCATCGCTGGCGCGCTCGAGACGGTGCTGGCGATGACCGTCGACTACGCCAATACCCGCCGCCAATTCGGCCGCGCCATCGGCGGCTTCCAGGCCGTGCAGCAGCTGCTGGCCCGCTGCGCCGGGGAAGTGGCGGCGGCCGGCGTCGCCGTCGCCAATGCCGGCCGCGCCGCCGATCGCCGCGGCCTCGCCGGCGCCGAATTCGAGATCGCCGCCGCCAAGGTGGTCGCCGGCGAGGCGGGCGGCACGGGCGCCGAGATCGTCCACCAGGTCCATGCCGCCATCGGCTTCACCGACGACCACCCGCTCCATCTCTTCACCCGCCGCATCTGGGCCTGGCGCGACGGCGCGGGGCCGGAGCGGCTCTGGGCCCGCCGCATCGGCGACGCCGCGCTCGCCCGCGGCGGCGCCAACCTATGGGCCGACCTCACCAGCCGCGACGAGGAACCCGCCGCATGAGCGACTACGTCACCTATGAGCAGGACGGCCCGGTCGTCACCCTCACCCTCAACGCACCCGAGCGCCGCAACGCCATCTCCACCTTCGCCGATTGCGATGCGGTGGTCGCGGCCGTCCACCGCGTCAACCGCGACCGCTCGGTGCGCGCCGTCATCCTCACCGGCGCCGGCACCGCCTTCTGCGCTGGCGGCGACCTAAAGGCGATGCGCGACCGGCGGGGGATCATCGAGGGCAGCCACGCCGACCTCCGCGAGAATTACCGCCGCGGCGTCCAGGCCATGGCGAACGCCCTCTACGACTGCGACGCGCCGACCATCGCCGCGGTGAACGGGCCTGCCATCGGATTGGGCCTCGATGTCGCCTGCATGTGCGACATGCGCATCGCCTCCGAGAAGGCGAGCTTCGCCGAGAGCTTCGTCAAGGTCGGCATCGTCCCGGGCGATGGCGGCGCCTGGCTGCTGCCGCGCGTCGTCGGCATGTCCGTCGCCTGCGAGATGAGCTTCACCGGCGACCTGCTGACGGCGCAGGAGGCGAAGGAGGTCCGCCTCGTCTCCCGCGTCGTCCCACATGAGGGGCTGATGGAGGCCGCCCAGGCGCTCGCCGGCCGCATCGCCGCCAACCCGCCCGAGATGGTGCGGATGACGAAGCGCCTGCTGCGCGAGGGCCAGCACACCCGCCTCTCGACGCTGCTCGAGATGTCGGCCGCCTTCCAGGCCCTCGCCCACAGCACCGAGGACCACAAGGAGGCGGTGAGCGCCATGTTGGAGAAACGGAAGCCGAGCTTCACCGGGCGCTGAGCGGGAAGGGGGCTACTCCCCCTCCACCCGCATCGCCCGGCCCATCAGGTCGAGCGCCTCGCCCTGCACGCGCTCCATCAGCTGGGCCAGCTCCTCGGCCGTCTCCAGGCCGAGTTGCCGGGCCTGGTCCAGCATGGCGAGCATCGCCGCCGCCTGGGCGGATCCGGCATCGGCCGCGGCCACCCGCCGCGCCGCCTCGTTCATCTCCTCGAAGGTGCGCCGGCTGACCGCCGCCTGCTGCGCGGCCGCGCTTTGCAGCCAGCCGAGCGCCAGCCGGTGCGTCGCCGCCATCATCTCGAGCCCGTGGCGGTGCAACGCCATCAGGTCCGGCGGTTCCGGAACCAAAGGCTGGAAGCCCCGCCGCACCGATCCTTCCATGACCGCCTCGTACCGTTCCGACCCTGCACTCGCGCAAGCTTGCCGGAAACCAGAGGCCCGGCGCCAGCGCGAAATGAACGGGGCGGCGCCACGCCGCGTTGCCGGCCCATCATCAGGACGAGGCGCGCCACCATGGATCATCTTCCGGAAATGCTCCGCAGCCAGCCCCACCAGCCCTCGGCGATGGCGGCGATCGAGCGCTGCATCGCCGCCTGCTATGACTGCGCCCAGACCTGCACGAGCTGCGCCGATGCCTGCATGTCCGAGAAGGACCCAGCGAAGCTGCTCTACTGCATCCGCCTCGACCTCGACTGCTCGGACATCTGCACCGCGACCGGCCGCATCGTCTCCCGCCTGACCAAGCCGAACCGCGCCCTGACGGAGGCCGCGCTCGAGGCCTGCATCATCGCCTGCGGCGCCTGCGGCGACGAATGCCGCGAGCATGCCGAGATGCACGCCCACTGCCGCATCTGCGCCGAGGCCTGCGACGCCTGCGCCGAGGCCTGCCAATCCCTTCTCGACGCCATGCAATAGGAGGCCCGGGCCATGGCGAAACAGTCGAAGCCCCAGCGCGAGACGATCGAGCGGGTCATGCGCGAGTTCAAGGAAGGCGAGCTGGAGACGAGCCGCGGCGCCCCCGTCCGCTCCCAGCGCCAGGCCGTCGCCATCGCCCTGCACGAGGCCGGCGCCTCGCGCGACGAGACCCCGGCGCGCAACCGCCGCAACCTCCGGCACACCAAGGCCCGCGAGCAGGACAGCGGCCAGAGCAAGGCGGCGCTGCTGGCCGAGGCCCGGCGCCGCAACATCCCTGGCCGCTCCACGATGGACAAGGCCGCCCTGGTCCGCGCCCTCAACGCGCATTAGCCGAAGCGCGGAGGACGGTGCTAGCCTTGGCCCTCCCGCAGCGGAGAGCCGAGACGATGCCCGACGCCAAGATCGCCCCCAACCTTCCGGGATGGATGCTGGAGCACATCAACCGCTACCTCTCAAGCGGCGGCACCGACGGTCACATGTACACGGTCACGCCCCCCGGCTATGCCGAGATGACCGTCCCTTCGCTGCTGCTGACGACCATCGGCCGCAGGTCGGGCGAGCGCTTCATCTTCCCGCTCTTCTACGGCCGCGCGGGCGATGGCTACGTCATCGTCGCCTCCAAGGGCGGCGCGCCGGACCACCCCGGCTGGTACAAGAACCTGCTCGCCCATCCGGAGGCCGAGATCCAGGTCGGCACGGAGCACCGGCGCGTCCGCGCCCGCACCGTCTCCGGCGAGGAGCGCGCCCGTCTCTGGGATCTGGCCCTGACCTTCTGGCCGCCCTATGCCGACTACGCGAAGAAGACTGACCGGGAGATCCCGGTCGTCGTCCTCGACCCAGTGAACTGAAGCAAGCTACGCGGCGCCGATCCCCTGGCGCCGCGCCCCGACCAGCCCCTGCTCGACGGCGAGCTCGGCGATCTGCACCGCATTCAGCGCCGCACCCTTGCGCAGGTTGTCGGCGACGCACCAGAAGGCGAGCCCATGCGGCACCGTCGGGTCGCGCCGCAGCCGGCTGACGAAGACCGCATCCTCGCCCGCCGCGTCGACCGGCGTCACATACCCGCCGTCCTCGCGCTTGTCGACGAGCTGCAACCCCGGCGCGTCGCGCAGCGCTTCGATCGCCTGCTCGACGGTGATCGGCGCCTCGAACTCCACATGCAACGCCTCGGCATGGCCGACGAAGACCGGCACGCGGACGCAGGTGGCGATGACGGCGATGTCGGGGTCGAGGATCTTCCGCGTCTCCACGGCCATCTTCCACTCCTCCTTCGTCTCGCCGTCCTCCTGGAAGACGTCGATATGCGGGATGACGTTGAAGGCGATCGTCTTGGGGAACTGCTCCGGCACCGTCGCATCGTTCACGTAGATGGCGCGGGTCTGGTTGAAGAGCTCGTCCATCCCCTCCTTACCCGCGCCGCTCACCGACTGGTAGGTCGAGACGACGACGCGCCTGATGCGCGCGATGTCGTGCAGCGGCTTCAGCGCCACCACCATCTGGATGGTCGAGCAGTTCGGGTTGGCAATGATGCCCCGCTTGCCCAGCCGCTTCAGCGCCTGCGGATTGACCTCCGGCACCACCAGCGGCACATCGTGCTCCATCCGGAAGCGGCTGGTGTTGTCGATCACCAGACATCCGGCGGCGGCCGCCCGCGGCGCATGCACCGCCGAGATCGCCGCCCCCGGCGAGAACAGCGCGAGATCCGTCCCCTTGAAGTCGAAGCTGTCGAGGCTCCGCACCTTCAGCACCGATTTCTCGCCGAAGGAGACCTCCGCCCCCACCGACCGCGCCGAGGCCAGTGCCACCACCTCGCGGACGGGGAAGTCCCGCTCCGCCAGGGTCTTCAGCATCTCGCGCCCCACCGCTCCCGTGGCGCCGACGACCGCGACCCTGTAGCTCATGCCCTGCTCCTTGCCTCACGACGCTGCGCGCTTTCTGGGGATGGCGGCCGCGCTCTTCAAGCTTGCCCGATGAGCGCCGCCGCCTCACAATCCCCGCGCGACCATTTCGTACGGAGGATATCATGGCCTGGAAGAAGCCGCGGGTGACCGAGATCTCTCTCGCCCTCGAAATCAACTGCTACGCCTGCGCCGACATCGGCTGATCCGTTCGCATTCCGCAACGCCGTGCCGGGGCAGCCCCTGCACGGCGTTGTCGCGAGAAGCCGGTCACGCCCATGTCATCCCGCCGCCGCCGCTTGTCCGCGCATGCTCTCGCCGAGCGAACCGCCACCCAGGGCGGAAGCGGAGAGGGGACCCATGAAGCACTTTGCCATCCTGCTCGGAGCCGCCATTGCCGTGGCCGCACCAGCCATGGCCCAGCAGAACCAGGCGCAGCCGGGCCGGGCGACGACCAATACCGGCGGCGCCGTCCCCGGCGAGACCAACCCGGCCGTCCGTCCGCCGCCTGCCGGCGCCGTGCCCAATGCCGGCCAAAGCAACCTCGACCGCCTCGGCCAGTTCCAGATGACCGGCACCTCGATGCAGATCGAGACGGTCCCGCAGGACGGTCGCCGCGCCGACGCGCTGCGCCGCAACCTCGAATCCATCCGCATGCCGGACGGCTTCCGCATCGAGCTCTACGCCGTCGTGCCGGATGCCCGGCACATCGCGGTCGGTCCCTCCTCCGGCGTCGTCTTCGTCGGCACGCGCAAGCAGCGCGTCTGGGCCATCACCGACCGCGACCGGGACCGCGTGGCGGATGAGGTGAAGGTCTTCGCCCCGTCGGTGCAGTTCAGCGTCCCGAACGGCCTCTGCTTCTCGCCCGACGGCTTCCTGCATGTGGTCGAGCACAACCGGGTCATCTCCTTCCCCGCAGCCGAGTTCTTCTACGAGACGCCGGATGTCGCCGCCGAAATCGTGGTCCCGCAGGGCAGCCTGATCCCCGCCGCGGAGGAGAGCTTCAACCACGGCGCCCGCGTCTGCCGCATTGGGCCCGACAACAAGCTCTACATCTCGCTCGGCCAGCCCTTCAACGTGCCGGCGCCGGCGAAGATGGAGCTCTACAACCGGGTCGGCATCGGCGGCATCGTGCGGATGGACCGCAACGGCCAGAACCGCGAGGTCTATGCGCGGGGGATCCGCAACAGCGTCGGCATCGCCTTTCGCCCGAACACCAGCGAGCTGTGGTTCACCGACAACCAGGTGGACGGCATGGGCGACGACACCCCGCCGGGCGAGCTGAACCGCATCACCGCGGCCAACCAGAATTTCGGCTTCCCCTGGTATGGCGGCGGCACCGTCCGCACCAACGAGTACCGCACCGCGCAGCCGCCGGCCGAGACCGTCCCGCCCGTGGTCGAGACCGCGGCGCACGCCGCCGATCTCGGCCTCACCTTCTATGAGGGCCGGATGTTCCCGGAGGAGTATCGCGGCGCCATCTTCAGCGCCCAGCACGGCTCCTGGAACCGCACTACGCCGATCGGCGCCCGCATCATGGTGACCTTCCTCAACCAGGACGGCACCGTACGCGAGCACAAGCCCTTCGCCGAGGGCTGGCTCGACGCCGAGACCAACGAGTATCTCGGCCGCCCGGTCGACGTGGCGATGCTGCGCGACGGCTCCCTGCTGGTCTCCGACGACATGGCCGGCGCGGTCTACCGCATCTCCTACGACCGCCGGCGCTGATGCGCCTGGCGCTCCTGGGGCTGGCCCTCGTCCTGGCCAGCCCCGCCCTGGCACAGGAAGGCGACGCCCGCGCCGGCCGTCGCCTGGCCGGCGGCCGCTGCGCCGTCTGCCACGGCAATGACGGCATCGCCGTGCAGCCGGACGCGCCCAACCTCGCCGGCCAGAATCCCGCCTATCTCGCCGAGCAGCTCCGCGCCTTCCGCGACAAGGTGCGGATGCATGAGCAGATGAACCTCATGGCGGCAGCGCTCAGCGAGGCCGACATCGCCAACCTCGCCGCCTGGTACGCCGCCATCGAGGTGACGGCGACGCCTCCCGGGCGCTAGAAGAGGGGATGCTCCGCGCCATCGTCCTCGGCGCCGCGGCCGGCGGCGGCTTCCCGCAATGGAATTCCGCCGGCCCCGGCTGCCTCCGTGCCCGCGCCGGCGACCCCGCCGCGCGCCCCCGCACCCAGGCCTCGCTGGCGGTCACGGCCGATGGCGAGCGCTGGGTGTTGGTCAACGCCTCGCCCGACCTCCGCGCCCAGCTCCAGGCGACGCCCGCCCTCCACCCGCGCCCGAGCGGCGGCGCCATCCGCCACTCCCCCATCGCCGCCGTGGTGCTGACCGGCGCTGAGGTCGACACCATCGCCGGCCTGCTGACGCTGCGGGAGCGGCACGCCTTCGCGCTCTACGCCGCCCCGCAATCCCTCGATGTGCTGGCCGCCAACCCCATCTTCCTCGCGGTGAACCCCGAGCTCGTCCCGCGCCGCTCGCTGCCGCTCGATGAGCCCATGCCGCTCACCGGGGCGGATGGCGCCCCGCTGGGCCTCACGGTCGAGGCCTATGCCGTCCCCGGCAAGATCCCGCTCTTCGCCGAGCAGGGCAGGGACCCTGGCCGCGCCGATGAGGGCGAAACCATCGGCCTCCGCCTCTCCGCGCATGGCCGCAGCCTCCACTTCATCCCCGGCTGCGCCGCGATGACAGCCGCGCTCGCCGACCGTCTCCGGGGCGCCGACTGCCTCTTCATCGACGGCACCCTCTGGCGCGACGACGAGATGATCGCCGCCGGCGCCGGCCCCAAGACCGGCGCCCGCATGGGCCATATGAGCATCGACGGGCCCGACGGCGTCCTCGCCGCCTGCCGCGACCTCGCCATCCGCCGCCGCATCCTCATCCACCTGAACAACACCAACCCCGTCCTGCTGGACGACAGCCCCGAGCGCGCCGCGGTCCAGGCCGCCGGTTGGGAGGTCGCCGAGGACGGCATGGAGGTCACCCCATGACCGACGCCCTGCTCCTGCCGGAGGAGCTGCACGCCCGCCTGGAGGCGATCGGCGCCGAGCGCTACCACGTCCACCACCCGTTCCATCACCTGCTGCATGGCGGTCGGCTGACCAAGGCCCAGGTGCAGGCCTGGGCACTGAACCGGTACTACTACCAGGCCAGCATCCCGGCGAAGGATGCCTCGCTGCTGGCCCGCCTGCCGACGCCCGAGCTCCGCCGCGAATGGCGCCGCCGCATCGTCGACCACGACGGCGACGGCACCCATCCCGGCGGCATCGAGCGCTGGCTGAAGCTGACCGACGGCCTCGGCCTCGACCGCGGCTACGTCGTCTCGCTGGAGGGCCTTCTGCCCGGCACCCGCTTCGCCGTCGACGCCTATGTCAACTTCGTCCGCACGCGCTCCGTGCTTGAAGCCGTGGCCTCGTCGCTGACCGAGATGTTCTCCCCGGCGATCATCTCCCAGCGCGTCTCCGGCATGCTCCGCAGCTACGACTTCGTCTCCCAGGAGACGCTCGCCTATTTCACCCCCCGCCTGACCCAGGCCCCGCAGGATGTCGACTTCGCCCTGTCCTATGTGAAGCGCGAGGCCCGCACCCGCGCCGAGCAGGAGCAGGTCCTCGCCGCCCTCCGCTTCAAGTGCGACTTGCTCTGGGCCCAGCTCGATGCCCTCCACTTCGCCTATGTCGAGCCCGGCTTGCCGCCCCCGGGCGCGTTCCGGCCATGACGCCGGACAGCATCCCGAAATTGGCCCGCGGCATGAAGCTCCGCGAGGACAAGGCCCGCGCCCAATGGATCGTCCTCGGCCCGGAGCGCATGTTCGTCCCGGACGAGATCGCCCTCGAGATCCTTCGCCTGCTTGACGGCCAGCGCAGCCTCGCCGCCATCGCCGACGACCTCGCCGCACGCTTCTCGGCCCCGCGCGACGAGATCCTGGCCGACATCGCCGGCCTGTTGGATGATCTGGCGGCCAAGGGCGTCGTCACCGCCTGACCCGCCGCGGGACGCCCGGCCTTGGCCGTCACGGCTGCCCGGTCATCGATTAGGGCGTCCCGCTGCCACGCGACCCGCCAGACTCCGCCATTGGCGAGAGCCTGCCCGGCTTCGACGTCCGCGCCGCCTGGGACGGGTCGGAGGGCTTCGGCCGCCGCCTCCACGGCGCGGCTGGATGCCAGGGGCCCCGCAGCTGTGCCAGGGTCGAGCAGCGCCGGGGCGGCTCCCGCTCCCGACCCTTCGCGCCGACCGGCGACGCGGCGGCGACCGAACCTGCCTGCGCCCTTTCGCCTCATCATGCGTTGCTCGCCGTGGCGCTCGACGCCCCGGACCGGGCAGGGGAGGGATTCACCTGCCGCGAGCCCGGCCGCTTGCCACCTGCCCTCGCGGTCCCACCTCTCACCTGAACCACGGAGACCCAAGCCATGTTCATGCGCGCCGCCGCCACCACCGCAGCCGCTGCCACCACCACCGGCATGATCTTCGCCAGCTTCGCCTTCCTCACCGGCGTCGGGGTCGGCGCGGCCGCGATCGGCGGCGCCTACCTCGCCCGCAAATCCATGAAGCGCCGGAGCAGCTGGAAGGACGACACCAGCAGCATGATGCCGGCCGACCCGATGCCGGATGCGGGCGAGGGGGCCACCGGCATCAACCCGATGTAGCGCCGTCATGGCCGGGCCAGGCCCGGCCATGCACGCTCAGTCCGGGATCAGCGCCGTCGCCTCGATCTCGACCCGCGCCTCCGGCTCCACCAGCGCCACCACCTGCACCAGCGTCATCGCCGGGAAATGCCGGCCCATGACGGCGCGATAGGCAGGCCCGAGCGCGCGCAGGCTGTCCCGGTACTCCGCCATGTCGGTGACGTACCAGGTCATCCGGCCGATATGCTCGGGCCGGCCGCCGGCCTCGGCCAGCACGGCGAGGATGTTGCGCAGCGCCTGATCCACCTGGCCGACGAAGCCCTGGGCGAAGCGCCCCTCCGCGTCCCAGCCGATCTGCCCGCCGAGCAGCACGGTCGTCCCGCGCCCGGCCATGCCGTTCGCATAGCCCTTCGGTGGCGGCCAGCCGGGCGGCTGGAGGGTCTCTAGGCTCACGCGACAACTCCCTGGCGCAAGGCGAAGCGTTGCAGCTTGCCGGTTTCCGTCCGCGGCAGCTGCCCGACGAACTCGACCTGGCGCGGATACTTGTAGGGGGCGATTTCCGCCTTCACATGGTCCTGCAGCGCCCTGACCAGCGCCGCATCCCCGGCCGCGCCGTCCTCGAGCACGACGAAGGCCTTCACCACCATCCCGCGCTCGTCGTCCGGCACGCCGACCACGCCGCATTCCCGCACCATCGGATGCGTCAGCAGCGCCGCCTCCACCTCGGGCCCGGCGATGTTGTACCCGGCCGAGATGATCATGTCGTCGCTGCGCGCCTGGTACCAGAAATAGCCGTCCGCATCCTGGATGTAGGTGTCGCCGGTGATGTTCCAGCCATCCTCGACATAGCGGGCCTGCCGCGGGTCGTCGAGGTAGCGGCAGCCCGTCGGCCCCCGCACCGCGAGCCGCCCCGGCTCGCCGCGCGGCAGCTCCGCCCCGTCCGGCCCGATCACCTTCGCCTCGTAGCCCGGCACCGGCAGCCCCGTCGCGCCGGGCCGGATCCGCTCCTCGGGCGCGGCGATGAAGATGTGCAGCATCTCGGTCGCCCCGATCCCGTCCATCAGCGGCAGCCCGGTCGCCGCCCGCCACGCCTCGAAGATCGGCTTCGGCAGGGCTTCCCCCGCCGAGACGCATTTCCGCAAGCTGGACAGGTCATGATCGCTGGCCTTCGCCGCCATCGCTCGGTAGGCCGTCGGCGCGGTGAAGCAGACCGTCGCCCGGTGTCGCGCGATCGCCGGCAGCAGGTCATCCGGCGAGGCCCGCTCCAGCAGCACCGCCGTCGCCCCCACGCTGAACGGGAACAGCACCAGCCCGCCGAGCCCGAAGGTGAAGGCCAGCGGCGGCGAGCCGATGAAGACGTCGGCGGGCTCCGGCCGGAGCACCTCCCGCCCATAGGCATCGCAGATCGCCAGCATGTCGCGGTGGAAATGCAGCGTGCCCTTCGGCTCCCCGGTGGTGCCCGAGGTGAAGCCGATCAGGCAGATGTCGTCGGCGGCGGTGTCGCAGGCGGCGAACTCCGCGCTCTCCGCCGCGCAGAGCCCTTCCAGCGCCCCATCCCCCCAGTGCAGCACATGCCGGAGGTCCGGCGCCTCCGCCTCCGCCAGGGCATCGCGCAGCCGCACGTCGCAGAGTGCGTGGGTGATCCTGGCCTTCCGCAGCATCTGCCCGAGCTCCTTCGCCCTGAGCAGCGGCATGGTGGCGACGACGATGCCGCCCGCCTTTAGCACCGCGAAATAGGCCGCGACCATCCAGGCCGTATTGGCGCCGCGCAGCAGCACCCGGTTGCCCGGCACCAGCCCCGTGCGGTCGACGAGGACGTTGGCGATGCGGTTCACCCGCTCCGCCAGTTGCGCATAGGTCAGCGTCTCCGCCGGCGTCACCAGCGCCGGATGATCCGCCCGGCTCGCCAGGTTCCGCTCGAGCAGCACGCTCGCGCAATTGAGCCGTGCCGGATAGCGCAGCTGCGGCAGGGTGAAGCGGAATTCCGGCCACTGGTCCCGCGGCGGCAGGCGCTCCCGCGCGAAGCCGTCGATATGCGCCGAGACGGTCTCCATCATCATGCCATCCATCGCAACCTCCCATCCCGGAGTGCAGTCGGCCGGCCGTGCGTATCCCTAGTCGCCCTTGAAGACCGGGCGCTGCTTGGCCGCGAAAGCCTCATAGGCGCGGCGGAAATCCCCTGTCGTCATGCAGAGCGCCTGGGCGACGGCCTCCGCCTCGATCGCCTGCTCGACGCTCATCGCCCATTCCATCTGCAGCATGCGCTTGGTCATGGCATGGCCGAAGCTCGGCCCCTCGGCGATCTCCCGTGCCAGCGCGGCGGCCTTGCCCTCCAGCTCCTCCGGCGCATGCACCGCGTTGAAGAAGCCCCAGGCCAGCCCCTCATCCGCGCCCATGCTGCGCCCGAGATAGAGCAGCTCGCTCGCCCGCCCCTGGCCGATGATCCGTGGCAGGATCGCGCAGGCCCCCATGTCGCAACCCGCGAGCCCCACGCGGTTGAACAGGAAGGCGACCTTCGCCCTGGGCGTCGCCAGCCGCAGGTCGGCGCTCATGGCGAGGATCGCCCCGGCCCCCGCCGCGACGCCGTCGACGGCCGCGATGATCGGCTGCGGGCAGGCCCGCATCGCCTTCACCAGCTCGCCGGTCATGGCGGTGAACTGCATCAGCCCGCGGGTGTCGCGCTCCAGCAGCGGCCCGATGATCTCGTGCACGTCGCCGCCCGAGCAGAAATTCCCCCCCGCGCCTCTAAGGACGAAGACCTTTACCTGCTCCTCGCGCGCCGCCGCCCGGAACAGCGCGCCCAGCTCGGCATAGCTCTCGAAGGTCAGCGGGTTCTTCCGCTCCGGCCGGTCGAGGGTGATCGTCGCCACCGCCCCCCCCACCGCGAGCCGGACATGCTCCGCCCGGTACTCGGCCAGAGGAATCATGCGCTACCCTCCTGCAACCCGGCCCTGACGCTCGCCTTGGTCCGCCCGAGCAGCCGATGCAGCGCCTCGCGCTCCCCGCCGCCGAGCCCCGCCAGCAGCTCCGCCACCCAGCCCTCATGCGCCGCCGATTGCCGCGCGAACTCCCGCCGCCCCTTGGCCGTCAGCCTGAGGCTCTGCGCCCGCCGGTCCGTGGCACTCACCCGGCGCTCGACCAGCCCCTCCTCCTCGAGCCTGGCCGCCAGCCCGGTGACGTTGCCGTTGCTGACCATCATCCGCCGCGAGATGTCGCCGAGTGTGAGCCCGCCCGGATGCCGCTCGAGCTGGGCCAGCAGGTCGAAGCGCGGCAGCGTCGTGTCGAACTCCGCCCGCAGCCGCCGCCGGATTTCCGCCTCGATGAGGTTGGTGCAGGTGAGCAGGCGCAGCCAGAGCCGCAGCTCGTCCTTGTGCCCCGGCGGCGTATCGGCGAGTGCCGTCTCCGCATCGAGCAGCATCACGCCTCGCCTCCCGCCACCGGCAGCGCCACGCCATTCACCGCCGCCGCCTCCGGCAGGCAGAGGAAAAGCACCGCCGCCGCCACCTCCTCGGGCCGGACGTACCGCCCCTGCGGATTGTGCCGCGTCAGCTCCGCCCGGGCCTCCGCCTCGCCGCGCCCGGTCTTCGCCATGATGCGGGCGACGCTCTCGGCCACGATCTCCGTCTCGGTGAAGCCCGGGCAGACGCAGTTCACCGTCACCCCGCGCCCAGCGACTTCCAGCGCCAGCGCCCGCGTCAGCCCGAGCAGCCCGTGCTTCGCCGCCGCATAGGCTGTGACGTAGGGGTAGCCCTTCACCGCTGCGGTCGAGGCGATGTTGACGATCCGCCCATGCCCCGCCTCGATCATCCCCGGCAGCACGCCGCGGATGACGGAAGCGGCGCCGAGCAGGTTGACCCCCAGCATCCGCTCCCAGAGCGCATCGTCGGTCCTGAGGAAGGGCGCGCTCTCCGCCGCCCCCGCCGCATTCACCAGCAGCGGGAAGCGGGGCAGGGGAGGCAACTCTCCCGCGACATCGGCCACGACGAAGCCCCGCGCCGCCCCCGCCTCCACCGCCGCCCGCAACGGCGCCTCGCGCCGCCCGAGCACCGTGACCTCGGCCCCGGCCGCGCTCAGCGCCCGCGCGCAGGCCAGCCCGATCCCGCTGCCCCCGCCGGTGACGAGCGCAGGCAGACCCCTCAATGCGGCGCCGCCATGATCCATGATGCTTGAAGCCTAAAACATCGGCGCCAGATGTCGCAACGCCCAATTCCGGTTGCGGCGGGAAATAGTTGAAGCCTAAACTATCCCGGCCAGCGGAGGCCCCATCATGCGCATCGCGATCATCGGCGGCGGCCCCGCCGGCCTCTATTTCGCCATCCTCATGCAGCGCGACTTCCCCAGCGCGCGCATCACCGTGGTGGAACGCAACCGCGCCGACGATACCTTCGGCTTCGGCGTGGTCTTCAGCGACGCGACGCTCGACGCCTTCGCCGCCGCCGACGCACCGAGCTACCGCGCCATCACCGAGAGCTTCGCCTATTGGGACGACATCGCCATTCACGCCAAGGGGGCGGTGCACCGCATCGGCGGCAACGGCTTCTGCGGCTGCTCCCGCCGCACCCTCCTGCTGCTTCTGCAGCAGCGCGCCCGCCAGCTCGGCGTCGAGCTGCGCTTCGGCGAGGAGGCGCAGCCGGAGGACTTCCCCGATGCCGACCTCGTCGTCGCCGCCGACGGCATCAACAGCCCGATCCGCTCCCGCTTCGCCGAGCATTTCCAGCCGGAGGTCACCCTTCGCCCCAACCGCTTCGCCTGGATGGGCTCGACGCGCCCCTTCGACGCCTTCACCTTCTTCTTCAAGGAGCGGCCCGAGGGCATTTTCATCGCCCATTGCTACCAGTACGAAGCGAATGCCAGCACCTGGGTCCTCGAGACCGACCCGGAAACCTTCGCCCGCGCCGGCCTCGAGGCGATGGGCGAGGCGGAGAGCGCCCGCTTCCTGGAGGAGGTTTTCGCCGAGGAGCTTGCCGGCCACCGCCTCATCACCAACCGCTCCGCCTGGCGCCGCTTCCCGGCGCTGAAATGCGCCCGCTGGACCCGCGGCAACCTCGTCCTCATCGGCGATGCCAAGGCCAGCGCGCATTTCTCCATCGGCTCCGGCACCAAGCTCGCCATGGAGGATTCGATCGCCCTCCACCGCACCTTCCTGCAGGGCGGCAGCGTGGCCGACGCCCTCTCCCGCTTCGAGCATGGCCGCCGCGAGGATGTGGAGAAGACCCAGCACGCCGCCGATGTCTCCCTTGTCTGGTTCGAGCATGTGAAGCGCTTCTGGGACATGCACCCGACGCGCTTCGCCTTCGGCCTGATGACCCGCAGCAAGGCCATCACCTGGGACAACCTCGCCCTCCGCGCCCCGGAGTTCACTGCCGAGACGCAGGCCGTCTTCGCCGCGGAAGAGGGCGGCGACCCCTCGAAGCCGCCCATGTTCCAGCCCCTCCGCCTGCGCGGCATGGAGCTGCCGAACCGCACCGTCGTCTCGCCGATGTGCATGTACAGCGCGGAGGAGGGCCTCCCCACCGACTTCCACCTGATGCATTACGGGGCGCGGGCCGTCGGCGGCGCCGGCCTCATCTTCACCGAGATGACCTGCCCCTCGCCGGAGTCCCGCATCACCCCCGGCTGCGCCGGCCTCTGGACCGACGCGCATGAGGAGGCCTGGACGCGCATCGTCTCCTTCGTCCACGCGCATGGCCCAACCAAGATCGCCCTCCAGCTCGGCCATGCCGGCCGCAAGGGCGCGACCAAACTGATGTGGGAGGGGATGGACCGCCCGCTCGAGGAGGGCGCCTGGCCCGTCCTCTCGGCGAGCCCCATGCCCTACCGCTCCGACAACCAGGTCCCGCGCGCAATGACCCGCGCGGACATGGATGCGGTAAAGGCCGACTTCCTCGCCGCCGCCGAGCGCGGCCTCCGCTGCGGCTTCGACATGCTGGAGCTGCACTGCGCCCATGGCTACCTGCTGGCGAGCTTCCTCTCCCCCCTGACCAACCGCCGCATCGATGAGTATGGCGGCCCGATCGGGAACCGCCTGCGCTACCCGCTCGAGGTCTTCGCCGCCCTCCGCGCCCTTTGGCCCGCGGACAAGCCCATGTCCGTCCGCATCTCGGCGACCGACTGGGCCGATGGCGGCGTCTCGGACGAGGACACGCTCGCCATCGCCCGCGCCTTCGCCGCCGCCGGCTGCGACCTGATCGACGTCTCGACCGGCCAGACCGTGCACGACGCCGCCCCGGTCTATGGCCGCATGTACCAGGTCCCCTGGTCGGACATGATCCGGCAGGAGGCGGGCATCGCCACCATGTGCGTCGGCAACATCACCACCGCCGATCAGGTGAACACCATCCTCGCCGCCGGCCGCGCCGATCTCGTGGCGCTCGCCCGGCCGCATCTCACCGACCCCAGCTTCACCCTCCGCGCGGCGGCGGCCTATGGCGTCGCCGACATCGCCTGCCCGCCGCAATACCGCTGGGGCAAGGACGCGCTGCTGCGCAACGCCGCCCGCGACCAGGCCGACCTGCGCGACCTCAAGCTGAAGGCCCGCCCGCGCAGCCACGCCCCGCAATTGCCGCTCGCCCGCGCCGCGGAGTAGCCTCGCCGCGTCACAGGGCAGGGGAGGGACCGGGATGATCCTCATCGCAGGCGGCGGCGTCGGCGGCCTCACCCTCGCGCTGATGCTCCACCGGCGCGGCATTCCCTGCACCGTCCTCGAGGCGGCGCAGGAGGTGCGCGAGCTCGGCGTCGGCATCAACACCCTGCCGCATGGCATCGCCGAGCTGGCGGAGCTCGGCCTGCTCCCCGCCCTCGACGCGGCGGCCATCCGCACGCGGGAGCTGCGCTACCTCAACCATCTCGGCCAGACGCTGTGGTCGGAGCCGCGCGGCCTCCATGCCGGCCACGCGATGCCGCAATTCTCCATCCATCGCGGCCGACTGCACGGCCTGCTCTGGCGCGCCGCCGCCGAGCGCCTGCCCGCCGGCGCGCTCCGCACCGGCGAGCGCCTGCTCGGCCTCGAGCAGGACGAAGCCGGCGTCACCGCGCATGTCACCTCCGGCCCCGTGCGCGGCACGGCGCTGGTCGGCGCCGACGGCATCCATTCCGCCCTCCGCGCCCTGCTGCACCCCGATGACGGCGGCATCCGTTGGCAGGGCATCCAGATGTGGCGCGGCGCCCTGGACTGGCCCGCCTTCGAGACCGGCGACGTCATGCTCATCGCCGGCGACCTCAAGGCCAAGCTCGTCTTCTACCCGATCGGCCCCGGCAGCAGGCCGGACCGCCGCCTCACCAACTGGGTCATCTACGCCCGCACCGCCAGCGGCGAGACGCCCCCGCCCCGCCGCGAGGACTGGTCCCGGCGCGGCCGCCTCGCGGACGTGCTCCCGCTCGCCCGCCGCCTGAAGCTGCCCTTCCTCGACATCGAGGCGATGATCCGCGCCTCGCCCACGCGCCTGGAATACCCGATGTGCGACCGCGACCCGCTGCCCTGTTGGACGCAGGGCCGCGTCACCCTCCTCGGCGATGCCGCCCACCCGATGTACCCAGTCGGCTCCAACGGCGCCTCGCAGGCGATCCTCGATGCCCGCTCCCTCGCCGATCTGCTGGCCGCCCACCCCGCCCCCGCCGCGCTCAAGGCCTACGAGGCCGACCGCCTCCCCAAGACCGCCGCCCTCGTCGCTAGCAACCGCCGCGGCGGGCCGGAACGCGTGGTCGACGTGGTCTGCGAGCGCGCCCCCCGCGGCTTCACCCGCATCGAGGATGTGATCCCCATGGAAGACCTCGCCGCCATCGCCCGCGGCTATGCCCAGACCGCCGGCTTCGCGGTCGCCCGCTGATGCCCGGCACCATCCGCGTCACCCACAGCGAATCGCCCGAGACCGGCCGCGTCGCCCATCTGGTGATCGACCACCAGGCCAAGTTGAACACGCTGAACCCGGAACTGATGGCCGACTTCGTCGCCGCCATGGCCAGCCTCTCCGGCGACGACGGCCTGCATGCCGTGGTGGTGACCGGCGCCGGCTCAAAGGCCTTCATCGGCGGCGCCGATATCGGCACCATGGCCGCGATCGCAACCGAGGCCGAGGCGGAAGCCTTCATCACCCAGGTTCATGACTGCTGCCGCGCCGTCCGCGCCTGCCCGGCCCCCGTCATCGCCCGCGTCAATGGCTGGACGCTCGGCGCCGGCCTCGAACTCGCCGCCGCCTGCGACCTCCGCCTCGCCGCCGAGGGTGCCCGCTTCGGCATGCCGGAAGTCCGCGTCGGCATCCCCTCGGTGGTGGAGGCGGCGCTACTGCCCGGCCTCATCGGCTGGGGCCGCACCCGCCGCCTGCTGCTGCTCGGCGAGACCATCTCCGCCTCCGACGCCCTCGCCTGGGGCCTCGTCGAACGCGTCTGCCCGGATGAAGCCCTCGACACCTCGCTCGCGGAATGGCTTTCCCTGCTCGGCGCCGCCGGGCGCGAGGCGCTCCGCCTGCAGAAGGCCCTCATCCGCCGCTGGGAGGACCTGCCGATCGCGGAGGCTATCGCCGCCGGCATCCCAAGCTTTGCCAGCGCATGGCGAACGGATGAACCCAGCCGCATGCTCGGCGCCTTCGCCCATCGGCGCCGGTAAGCCCTCCCGCGGCTTTGATGGTGCGATGCAGCGACATCGCCCCCCGCGATCGCTTAATTTATTGCGAGCGAAGGTCTGACACGCAGGAGACGATGTCGCCCGATCCCACTCCCGACCCCGTCACCGGCTGGCTCGCCCTGCCGCGCTGCCGCGTCGGCGGCCAGGTCCTGCCGCTGGTGCTGGTGCATCCGCGCTTCGGCATCGCAATCCAGGGCGGCCCGCCGGACGCCGCGGCGCTGCTCCACCAGCGGCTTGAACGCGCTCGCTTCCCGGCGGTCTTCCCCGGCCATTTGTCTATCGTCCGCATCGCGCCGGGCCAGCCGCCCGAGGCGGGTTTCGACCCGAAGCAGCCGCTGTCGCTCCCCGGCGGCGACGCTTGGTTCACCTGCGCCCGCCGCATCCTCGAGCACGACGCCCCGCAGGGCCAGGTCGTGCCCATCCCCGCCCGCCGCCGCCGACACCGCCGCACCCGGCGCCTGGCCGTCGCGGCCGGGCTGCTGGCGCTGCTGGTCGGCGGGGTCGCCGCCTCGATGCTGGGGGCGGAGCCGGCGCGATCGAACCTGGTGAGCGAGGCGCCCTGACCGCCCTCAGCCCCGCGGCGGCAGGAAGTCCACCTGGTACTCCGCGGCGATCCGCACCACCTCCGCCGGATCGCCGACATTGTGGATGCGGCTGAACAACTCATACAGCCCATGGCTCGGCGCCACCCAGAACAGCGCCGTCACCGGGCTGCCCGACTTGTTGAAGATGCCGTGCGGCAGCCCCATCGGCAGCCGCACCAGGTCGCCCTTGCCGGCGAAGGCGGTCTGCCCGTCGAGCATCAGCTCGAATTGTCCGTCGAGCACGTAGATGAACTCGTCCTGCCGCGTATGCACATGCGGCGGCACGAAGGTCCTGTCCGGAAAATAGGTGTGGAAGGCGAAGGACGCCGCCGAATGCTGCATCGGCTTGTAGGTCTGCCCGAGGATGTTCCAGGCGACACCCCCTTCGCCCTCGCCCGCCGGGGTGATCCCCGCCGTCATTGCCGGCATCTCCATTCTCGCCTCCTCCTCACAGGTGCAGGTAAGTCTCGCGCAGCTCGGGCGACGCGGCCAGCTCCGCGCTCGTCCCCGACCATACGGAACGGCCCTTCTCGACCACCACATGCCGGTCCGCCAGCCGCATCACCGCGGCTAGGTCCTTGTCGATGAGGAGGATAGCTTGCCCCTCCGCCTTCAGCGCCGCCAGCACCGCCCAGATCTCGGCGCGGATCAGCGGCGCCAAGCCCTCCGTCGCCTCGTCGAGCAGCAGCAGCCGCGGATTGGTCATCAGCGCCCGCCCGACGGCCAGCATCTGCTGCTCGCCGCCCGAAAGCTGCGAGCCCATGTTCCGCCGCCGCTCCTTGAGCCGCGGGAAGAGGCTATAGACGGAGGCCAGGCTCCACCGCGCCGCCCCCTCCGCCCGCGCGGTCGCCGTCAGGTTCTCCTCGACGGTCAGCCGCGGGAACACCTGCCGCCCCTCCGGCACCAGCCCCAGCCCCAGCCGCCCGATCCGGTGCGGCGCCAGCCCCGCCAGCGCCACCCCGTCCCACTCGGCCCGCCCACCGAGCACCCGCCCGCCGAGCCCCGGCAGCAACCCCATCACCGCACGGACCGTCGTCGTCTTCCCCATCCCGTTGCGCCCGAGCAGCGTCACCACCTCGCCCGCGCCGATGGTGAAGGAGATACCCTGCAGCACCTGGCTCTCGCCATAGCCAGCCCGCAGCGCCTCGACGACGAGGGTCACGCTGCCTCGTCCTTGCCGAGATAGGCCGCACGCACCGCCGGATCCGCCCTGATCGCCTCCGGCCTGTCGGTGGCGATCACCCGCCCGTAGACCAGCACCGAGATCCGGTCCGCTAGCGCGAAGACCGCCTGCATGTCGTGCTCGACCAGCAGGATCGCATAGGCGCTCTTCAACCCGCGCAGGATGCCGATCAGCCGCTCCGTCTCCTCCGGCCCGGCGCCCGCCAGCGGCTCGTCCAGGAGCAGCAGCCGCGGCCGCATCGCCAGGGCGATGGCGAGCTCGAGCTGCCGCTTCTCCCCATGCGACAGCCGCCCCGCCAGCACCCCCGCCCGCGCCCCGAGGCCGACGGCTTCCAGCGCCGCTAGCGCCCGCTCGTTCAGCGCCCGCTCCGAGGCCGCGGCGCGGAAGAAGCGGAAGGACGATCCGCTCCCCGCCTGCACCGCCAGCGCCGCATTCTCCAGCGCCGAGAAGCCCGGCAATACGGAGGTGATCTGGAAGCTCCGCGCCAGCCCCAGCCGCGCCCTGCGCGCAAGGCCCATCCCCACGATCTCGCGCCCGCCGAAGCGGATGCTCCCCGCATCCGGCCGCAGCGTGCCGGAGAGCTGATGGATCAGCGTCGTCTTGCCCGCCCCGTTCGGCCCGATGACCGCATGGATCTCGCCGGCCGCGACATCGAAGGAGACGTCGTCCGTCGCCGCCAGGCCGCCGAAGCGCTTGCGCAGCCCCGCGACGGCCAGCAGCGCCTCAGCCACGGCGCAGCGCCCCGACCAGGCCCCCCTTCAGGAACAGCACCGAGAGCACCAGCAGCGGCCCGAAGATCAGCCGCCAATGCTCGGTGAGGTGCCCCAGCCACTCCTCCAGCAGCACGAAGCCGACCGCCCCGAGCACCGCCCCTTGCAGGGAGCCGAGCCCGCCGAGGATCACCATGAAGAGCAGGTCCCCCGACCTTTGCCAGGCGAGGTAGGAGGGCGCCACGAATTCCGCCGCATTGGCCAGTAGCACGCCGGCCAGCCCCGCTACGGCGCCCGCCACCGCATAAGCGACCAGCCGGTATGGGTATGGCGAGAACCCCACCGCCTCCGCCCGCATCGGGTTCTCCCGCGCCGCCCGCAGCACCCGCCCGAAGCGCGAGCCGAGCAGCACCTGTCCGCCCAGCAGCGCCAGTGCCAGCACCGCAAGGCAGAGGTAGTGGAACACCATCCGGTCCTCCAGCCACCGATGCCCGAGCACGGTCGTCCGCCCATAGAGGGTGTAGCCGTCATCCCCCCCATAGGCGGCGAGCGAGGAGGCGGTGAAGAAGGCCATCTGCCCGAAGGCCAGGGTGATCATGATGAAATGCACCCCGCTGGTGCGGATCGCCACCGCCCCCGTCGCCAGCGCGAAGAGCCCTGCGGCCCCCATCGCCACCGGCACCACGACGGCGGCATCGGTCACGCGAGCATCGTCGAGCACGACGACGGCATAGGCCCCGATCCCGACCATTGCCGCATGGCCGAGGCTGACGAGCCCCGCGCCGCCGACCAGGAGCCACAGGCTGACCGCCGCCATCGCCAGGATCATCACCCGCGCCAGCAGCGTCAGCGCATGGCTCTCGCCGAAGCCGAGGAAGGGCGCTGCCCCGAGCGCCGCCAGCAGGACCAGCGCCGCGCGCATTCAGCCCCGCACCGGAAACAGCCCGCGCGGCCGCACCGCCAGGATCAGCGCCATGGCGATGTAGACGAGCATGGAGCCGAGCGCCGCCCCGGCCTGGCGCGCCGGCGAGGCCGCCATCACCAGCCGCAGCAGGTCCGGCAGCAGCGACCGCCCCAGCGTCTCGATCAGCCCGACCAGCAGCGCCGCGATGAAGGCCCCGCGCACGCTGCCGATCCCGCCGATGGTGATGACAACGAAGGCGAGGATCAGCACCGTATCCCCCATCCCCGGATCGACCGAGAGCACCGGCGCCGCCATCACCCCGGCGAAGCCCGCCAGCATCGCCCCGAAGCCGAAGACCAGCATGAACAGCCCGCGGATGTCGACGCCGAGCGCCGCCACCATCGGCGCATGGGTGGCGCCGGCCCGCACCAGCGCCCCGATCCGCGTCCGTTCCACCAGCAGCCAGAGCAGCCCGGCGACGGCGAGCCCCGCCGCCAGGATGGCCATGCGATAGACCGGGTATTGCAGCCCCGGCATCAGCTGCACCCCGCCCTCAAGCAGCGGGGGGATGGGCATCTGCAACGGCGCCGAGCCCCAGATTGCCCGCACCGCCTGGTTCAGGAAGAGGATGACGCCGAAGGTCGCCAGCACCTGGCTCAAGTGGTCCCGTTCGTAAAGGTGGCGGAAGACCAGCCACTCCAGCACCAGCCCGCAGAGCAAGGCGGCCGGCAGGGCCAGCGCCAGCCCCAGCCAGAAGCTCCCCGTCCAGGCCGCGAGGCTCGCCCCCAGATAGGCGCCGAGCATGTACTGCACGCCATGCGCCAGGTTGATGAAGTCCATCACCCCGAAGACCAGCGTCAGCCCCGCCGCCACCAGGAACAGCAGAACCCCGAATTGCAGACCGTTCAGCCCCTGGACCAGCAGCAGGCCGAGGCTCATCGCATCCGGCACTCCGCCGCATAGGGGTCGGTGTCGTGCGACAGCACCTTGCGCACGGTCTCGGTCTGGAATTTGCCGTCCGCCCGCTTCGCCACCTGGCAGAGCCAGAAATCCTGCACCGGATAATGGTTGGTGCCGAACTCGAAGGGCCCGCGCACCGACTGGAACTGCGCCGCGCGGATTGCCGCCCGCAGCGCATCCTTGTCGCCGAGCCTGCCGCCCACCTTGCGGATCGCGCTGTCCAGCAGCATCGCCCCGTCATAGGCCTGCGCCGCATAGGTCGCTGGCACGTAGTTGTGGGCAGCCTCGAAATCCTTCACGAATTTCGCATTGGCAGGATTGTCCATGTTCGGCGCCCAGGACGCCGCCGAGTAGAAGCCGAGCGCCGCATCCCCCTGCGCCGGCAGCGTCGCCTCGTCGACGGTGAAGGTCGAGAGGAAGGGGATGTTCGCCAGCCCCGCCTGCCGGTACTGCCGGACGAGATTCACCCCGAGCCCGCCCGGCATGAAGCTGAAGACCGCATCCGGCTTCGCCGCCGCGATCTTCGCCAGCTCGGCGGAGAAGTCGAGCTGCGTCAGCGGCACATAGACCTCGTCCACCACCTCGCCCTTGAAGCGCGACTTGAACCCGGCGGCGGCATCACGCCCCGCCTGGTAGTTCGGCGTCATGACGAAGACGCGCCGGTATCCGCTGTCCTGCGCCGCCTGGCCCATCACGCTGTGGACCTGGTCGTTGTTGTAGGAGGTGGTGAAGAAGAACGGGTTGCACCCGCGCCCTGCGAGCGTCGACGGCCCCGCATTGGTCGAGATGAGGAAGGTCCCGGCTTCCGTGACCGGCCGGATGATGGCGGCGAGGATGTTCGAGAAGACCACGCCCATGACGAAATCCACCTTGTCCCGCTCGATCGCCGCCCGGACCTTGGTGACGGCGACCTCCGGTCTGAGCTCGTCGTCGATGACCAGCACCTCCGCTGGCAGCCCGCCCAGCTTGCCGTCCAGGTGCTTCATTCCCTGCAGGAAGCCGTCGCGCAGCTGCGTCCCGAGCGCTGCCTGCGGCCCGGTCTGCACCGCGACCAGCCCGATCTTCACGCCAGCCGCTTGCGCCCGCGCCCGCACCGCCGGCATCGCCAGCACCGCCCCCGCGGCACCCAGCACGCCCCGCCTGCCGATCCCCGTCATCCCCGCTCTCCCCGGCCTCAATGCTTTAAGCTTCAACCATATCGCTTGCCATCTCAAGCAGCTTCGTAGAGCCCGATTTTGTGCGGAAGAAGCTCCCGCTCGGCAGATGACGTGCAGTCCCGCAATGAACGAATCCCGTGCTGCTTTGTTGTGTCGCCAGACGAGGCCGGCAATCGCCACGGGAATCCATAATAGTGTCACAGAACAACGAAATGCCGGTCTCGGACGATACTGATACGGTTCCCGTTTTGGAGGAACGTCTCAGCCTAGGGACGCGCGAGGTCGAAACGGGTCGCGTGCGGGTCCATCTCCGCACCAAGACCGAGGACACGCAACTCCATGCCGACCTCCGCTCCGAGGCGGTCGAGGTCGAGCGCGTCGCCATAGGCCGCGAACTGGCCGAGGGCGAGGCGCCGCCGCAGCCGCGCGAGGAAGAGGAGGGCAGGGTGCTCGTCATTCCCGTCCTCGAGGAGGTGCTGGTGGTCGAGAAGCGCCTGGTGCTGCGCGAGGAGCTCCGCCTCCGCCGCACCAGCGCCATCCGGCCGGTCGACGTGCCGGTCACGCTTCGCCGCCAGCAAGCGGAAGTCGAGAGGCTGCCGCCCAACACCGAAACCAACGCAGGGAATCCCACCGTATGAGCAACCGCACGATCACCGCCGTTTTCGACTCCGCCGCCGAGGCCGAGGCCGCCTCGCGCGACCTCGCCACCCAGGTGGGCGGCGTCCGCGCCGCCATCTTCACCTCCTCGAACGATACCCGCGAGTTCCACAACCTCGGCATTGCCGGCCCCGACCGCAGCGTGCTCGAGGAGGCGATCCGTCGCGGCAGCGTCGTCCTCTCCGCCACCGTCCCGCAGGACCGCTTCGGGGCCGCCGCCGACGTGATCGAGAGCGCCGGCGCCGTCGACCTCGACAGCCGCGAGGCGGAGTGGCGCCAGTCCGGCTGGAGCGAGGGCAATGTCGCCGAGCACGGCAGCGCCACGACCGCGACCGCGCCTGCCGCCCCGCTGGCCACCACCGGCCTCGCCGCCAATGCCGGCACCCCGACGCCGGCGACCACCAGCCGCACCGGCACCGGCTCCGCCACGACCAACCTCGCCACCGGGAGCGAGGAAGCCATCCCGGTGGTTGAGGAGCACCTGCGCGTCGGCAAGCGCGAGACCGCGCATGGCCGCGTCCGCCTCCGCTCCTATGTCGTCGAGACCCCGGTGCAGGAGCAGGTGACGCTGCACCAAGAGCATGTGCATATCGAGCGCCGCCCGGTCGACCGCCCGCTCGAGGCCGGCGCCGCCGTCTTCCAGGAGCGCACGATCGAGGCGACCGAGACCGCCGAGGAAGCGGTCATCGGCAAGGAGGCCCGCGTGAAGGAGGAGGTCGTCATCCGCAAGACGGCCGACGACCAGACCCGCACGGTGCAGGACACGGTTCGCCGCACCGAGGTGGAGATCGAGGACGACCGCCAGATGGGCACGCGCACCAGCGGCACGGGCACCACAACGGATACCACGACGGGCACCACCCCGACCCGCGATCGCTGAACTACCTGGCGAGCAGGGCAGCGCGCTCCACCAGCGCGGTGCCCGGATCGGCGAGCGGCTCGAGCACCGTGAAGTGGTCCAGCCCCGCCAGCTCCTCCGCCGTGCCGCCCCAGCGGGCGGCGAATTCCCGGGTCTGCCGCCGGAACTCGTCGCTCTCGGCCCCGCCGACCACGGCGTGGAGCGCAGCCCCCGCGGGCCGCGCCAGCAGGGCAGGGGAGAGCGCCCGCGCCTCCGCCTCGTCGAGGCCGAGGCGCGCGCCGATGCTGGTCCCGAGCAGCGGCCACAGCTCGAACACGCCGGAGATCGCCACCCCCCGTGCGACGAAATCCGCCGGCATGCCGCGCTGCGCCCAATCCGTCGCCATCAGCATCGCCGTCAGATGCCCGCCGGCCGAATGCCCCATGGCGAGCACCCGCGCCGCGCCGCGCCGGTGCAGCAGCCCCACCGCCTCCCGCATCTGCTCGACGATCGCCCGCAGCGCCACGCCCGGGCAGAGGTCGTAGGACGGCACCGCCACCGCCACGCCCCTCGCCAGCAGCCCCCGCGCGCAATGGCTGACGAAGCTCCGGTCCAGCGCCTGCCAATACCCGCCATGGATGAACACCGCGACCGGCCAGTCCCCGCCCGGCCCCGGCCGGAACAGGTCGAGCCTCTCCCGCTCCCCCACCCCATAGGCGATGCTGAGCTCCTTCTCCGCCCAGCCCTCGCGGAAGGCCGCCGCATCGCGGGCCCAGCCGGCGATGATCGCCCCGCTCTCCGGCACGCGCGCCCGGTTGTTGTATTCCGCCTCCAGGTCCATCGCGCTCGCCCTAGTCCCGTCGCTAAGCTATAGGAATATGGTCATAGCCGGCGCTCCGTTCCCGCTGCGCCCGGCCCCCTCCCAAACCTTAAAACCTTCAAGGAAACCACGGAAAAGCCGTGGCTTTCCAACAGCTTCGCCGCCGGGCGGTCATCCGCCTTGAGGCGAATTGAAGCGCCGTGGCCTGAGCCCCGCCTGGAACCACGATACCATCGAGTAGACGTCATGGACCGGCCGCCCAACCGCCTCGCGCAGCGCCGCGGCATAGGGCGGCATGTTGGTGCATTCGAGGACGATCGCCCCGACCTCCGGATGCGCCGCGACCAGCGCCCGCCCGGCCTCGAGGATGTCCAGCTCGGCCAGCCCGATATCGAGATCCTCCTTCTCGGCCTTGATCAGCACGCGGAAGAACTCCCGCCCGTCCTCGGTCCCGGCGACGGGCGCGTCGGGCGGCACCCCCGCCGCCGCCAGATGCGCCGCGGTCAGCGAGGCCTTGCTCACCGTGACGATCCCGACCCGCTGGCCCGGCGGCAGCATCGCCTGGAGGAAGGGCACCTGCATCAGCGCGGAGGTGGCGACCGGCACCGCCACTGCCTCCGCCAGCTCTCGCTGGAAGAGCGAGAGGAACCCGCAATTGGTGGTAATCGCCTCCGCCCCCAGCTCCACCAGCTCGCGCGCTGCGGCAATGAAGTCTGGCAGCAGCCCCTGCGCGCCCCGGAGCACCACCCGCTCCGGCGTCGCCCCCCGCACCACGCGGAACAGCACCGGGAAGGGCCAGGTCCCGCCATGGCCCATGTCGCCTGGGATGCGCGGAAAGCGGGCGTCCAACATCAGGATGCCGAGGGGCGCGCCATAGATGGCCTTGCCGCCGCGCGCGACGCGGCCGTGGGGACTGTTCATCCCCCGAGCCTATCCCACACCATGCACGCCTCGAAACCGGAAGGAGAAGCGGGATGCTCCGCTGGATTGTCGCTGCCCTGCTGGCCACCGGGACCGCCGCCTGGCCCGCCCGTGCCGATGAGGCCTGGCCGAGCCGCCCCATCACCATCCTCGGCGGCTTCCCGAACGGAGCCGGCACCGACATCTACGCCCGCAAGCTGGCGGAGCCGCTGAGCCGCGCCCTCGGCCAGCCTGTGGTGGTTGACAACCGCAGCGGCGCCGGCGGCAACATCGCCTCGGATGCCGTGGCGAAGGCGCGGCCGGACGGCTACCTCTTCCTCCTCGGCACGGCGGGGACGCATGCCATCAACCCCGGCCTCTACCGCAGCCTGCCCTTCGATGCGCTGCGCGACGTCACCCACGTCATCCTCCTCGGCGACGTACCCAACGTGCTGCTGGTCAGCCCGGAGAAGCGGCCGCAATACCGCACCTGCCAGGACCTGCTGGCCGCCGCCCGCGCCCGCCCCGGCGCGCTGAACTACTCCTCCACCGGCAACGGCGCCTCGACCCATCTCGCCGCCGCGCAATTCGCTGCGGCGGCCGGGATCAGCCTCACCCATGTGCCCTATCGCGGGCAGCCCGGCGCCATGTCGGCCCTGCTTGCCGGGGATGTGGACCTCTTCTTCAACCAGACGGGCCCGGCCATCGGGCCGGTGCAGCAGGGCCAGGCGCGCGCCCTCGGCACCACTACCCTGGCCCCCGTGCAGGCCCTGCCGGGCGTGCCCACCATCGCAGCGGCCTGCAACCTGCCCGGCTTCGAGACCAGCACCTGGTACGGGCTCCTCGCCCCGCCCGGCCTTCCGGCGGCGGTCCAGGCGCGCATGAATGCCGAGATCGGGCGCATCATCACGACCCCCGAGTTCCGCGGCTGGCTGATCGAAAGCCAGGGCATCACCCCGCCCGCCGACCTGACGCCGGACGGCTTCCGCCGCATCCATGAGCGCGACATCGCCCGTTGGGGCGAGATCATCCGGGCGTCGGGCGCCAGCGTCGACTGACCGCGCCGCCGAGGCCCCGCTCCCGGCACGGCGGGCCTCGCCGCCGTGCCTGGTGGGTGCGGCGCTTCCGGTTCCTTAAGGACTCGCCTGCGAGACTTCCGGCCATGCACGGAACTCCTGCGTCATGACCTTGTCCCGCCTCGGCGTCCGCGCGTGCATCTTCGCCGGCTGCGCCGCGCTGATCGGCCTCGCCCTGGTCGTCGCGGTCAACGCGATGCTGGGCTTCGGCAGCCTGCGCCAGGATACGGTGGCGGGTGAGGCATTGCTGCGGTCCACCATGGCGGCGAAGCTGCTGCTCACGCGGGCCGAGACGGCGCGGCGCTCGCTGCTCCGCTTCCGCCTCGACAGCACCCAGCTCGACGAGCACCTCGTCAGCACCGAGGCGTTGGTCCGGGAGCTTGCCGTGCTGCGGGACGAGCTGGCCGATCCGGCGCACAAGGCCGGCCTCGCTGCCCTGCACGGGCGCCTGCTCCCGGCCATGGCCCAGCGCGACGCCTTCGTCGCCGCCACCCAGGCCCTGGTCGCCAGCCGCCAGGCCCTGTTCGGCCGTGGCGATGCGATGAACCGCCTGATGAACCAGATGGCGGGCCTGAGCACCGGGCCGGAGGCGCAGGAGGCGATCCGCGCCGCCAACACCAGCGTCCTGCTCCTTCGGATCTACAACTGGCGCTTCCTCGCCACCGGCGATCCGAACGGCGTTGCCCAGGTCCGCGACGGGGCCGACCGGCTCAACCAGGCGCTGGCCGAGCTCGCCCGCCTGCCGCTGAGCGCTCCGGCCGCCGAACTGCCGGAGGGCCTGGCGCGGAGCGCCGCCGCCTATGCCGCGGACTTCGAGGCCTTCGCCCGTGCCTCGGCCCGCGCGACGCAGCTTTATGACGAGGCGGTCATGCCGCCGCTGGCCGACGCCGGCGCCCAGCTCACCGCCCTGGCAGACTCATTGACCGAGGCGATGCGGGCCAACCGCCTGCGGCTGCTGGAGACCATCGGCACGACCGACCGCCGCCAGATGCTGCTCGCGGGCCTCCTCCTGCCGCTCGGCCTGGTCCTGGCTTGGTGGATGAGTCGCGGCATCGTCCGCCCGGTCGGCGCTATGGCCGCCGCCATGCATCGCCTCGCCCAAGGCGAGACAGGGATCCAGATCCCCTCCCGCGATGCGCGGGACGAGCTGGGAACGATGGCTGGCGCTGTCGAGGTCTTCCGCCGCAACGCCGAGGAGCGCGCCCGGCTGGAGGCCGAGCGGCAGCACGCCGAAGCCCGGGTGGAGGCGGAGAAGCGGCAGGCCCTGCACCGTCTTGCCGAGGCGTTCCAGGAGAAGGTCGGCGGCATCATCGAGGGCGTCGCCGTCGCCGCCAGCCAGATGCGGGCGACGGCCGAGACGATGAGTGGCGCCGCCCGCCAGGCTGCCGACGTCCCGGCGCCGTCGCCGCCGCCGCCGCCTCCGAGGAGTCGAGCGCCGGCGTGCAGATGGCCGCCAGCGCCACGGAGGAGCTGACCGCCTCGATCGGCGAGATCGGCAGCCGGGTGGACCCGCCGCCATCGCCACGGAGGCCGTCGGCGCCGCTCGGCGCGCCGACCTGACCGTCGAGCAGCTGGCCCGCGCCGCCGAACGTATCGGCGAAGTCGTCCGGTTGATCGGCGGCATTGCCGGCCAGATCAACCTCCTCGTCCTCAACGCGACGATCGAGATCGCCCGCGCCGGCGAGCATGGCAAGGGCTGCGCCGTGGTGGCGAGCGAGGTGAAGGCGCTGGCTGCACAGACGGCGAGGGCAACGGAGGAAATCGGCAGCGTCATCGCCGCCATGCGCGGCAGCACGGCGGGCACGGTGCAGGCGCTGCGCGAGATCGGGCGCACCATCGGCCAAATGCACGAGATCGCCACCGAAATCGCCGCTGCGGTCGACCAGCAGGGTGCCGCGACGCGCGAGATCGCCGGCAGCATCGCCCAGACCGCCCGCGGCACGGAGAAGGTGAACGGCAACATCCAGGGCGTGACCCGCGCCACCGAGGCGGTCGGCGGCGCCTCCAGCCAGGTGCTGACGGCAGCGGAGGGCCTCACGGAGCAAGCCGTCCGGCTTCGCGGCGAGGTCGGCCGGTTCCTCCACGGCGTCCGCGCCGCCTGAGCGGGTGAACTCCGGCCTGCCTGCCGCGCTCTGCCCGCGAAGGTTGGGGCGACAGATGCATTGGCGGCGATGGGCATTGGGCTTGGGCCTGCCGTTGCTGGCGATCGGCGCGTTCCTCGCGCTGTTCCGTTGGGACTGGCTGATCCCGATCGTGGAGGCGCAGGCGAGTGCGAAGCTTGGCCGGCGGGTGACGATCGAGCACCTGCACGTATCGCTTGGCCGGATCACGACCATCAGCGCCGAGGGGCTCAGGATCGGCAACCCGCCCGGCTTCGAGGATGCGCCGCCCTTCGCCGACGTGCAGCGCGCCAGCCTCGACCTCGATGTCGGCGCCTATATCGGGAACAGCGCCATCGTCATCCCCGCCGTGACGCTGGAGCGGCCGCGGTTCGAGGTGCTGGGCAAGCCGGATGGCAGCACCAATTACGGCTTCAATCTCGGCGGCTCCTCCACCGGGGGTGGTTCGCAGCCGCGCATCGGCGCGTTGCGGCTGGTGGAGGGCGAGGCGCATGTCGCCATCGCCAGGTTGAAATCAGATTTTCGCATCACCGCCTCCACCGAGGATTCGCCGGGCGAGGAGCCGCGGCTCGTCGCCCGCGCCGAGGGCACCTATGCCGCGCAGCCGATCTCGGCCGACCTGCGCGGCGGCGCCATCCTCAACCTCAGGGACAAGGAGCAGCCCTGGCCAATCGACCTCAACCTGGCCAACGGGCCGACCCAGGTCGCGCTCCGCGGCACGGTGCAGGACCCGCTGGCGCTGGCGGGCGCCGATATCCGCCTCGACATCAAGGGGCAGGACATGGCGCTGCTCGCGCCGCTCACCGGCGTCGCCGTCCCGGCAACGACGCCGTTCCGGGTCACCGGCAAGCTCGACTATGGCGACCGGGCCTTCCGCTTCACCGATGTCGAGGGGCGACTCGGCCGCAGCGACCTCAACGGTCGCTTCAGCATCACCCCGGGCAACGAACGTCCGGTGCTGGATGCGGATGTGTTCTCGCGCAGGGTGGATCTTGCCGATCTCGGCGGCTTCGTCGGCACGACGCCGGGCCGCGTCGGCACGCCCGGGCAGACGACGCAGCAACGCCAGGCACTGGTCCAGGCGGAAGCCAGCCCGCGCCTGCTGCCGATTCAGCCGATCAGCATCCCTCGGCTGCGGGCGGCGGACATCCACCTCCGCTATCGCGCAGCCTCGATCGAGGGCCGGGGAATGCCCTTCGACAGCCTGGAGGTCGTGGCCGATATCGAGGACGGAAACATCCGCTTGCACCCGGTGCAGTTCGGCGTCGGGCGGGGGCGAATCTCGGGCGACTTCACCCTGACGCCACAGGAGAACGGCGCCTTGCGCGCGAAGGGCGAGCTCGACCTGCGGCGGGTCGACATCTCCCGATTGCTGCGGGCGGCGGGGGCGGGCGGCTCCGGAACGCTCGGCGGGGTCGGCAAGATTGACGGCACGGGGCGCTCGGTCTCGGAACTGCTGGGCAATGCCAATGGGGAGCTGACGCTGGTGACGGTGGGCGGCAACCTCTCCTCGTTCCTGGTCGATCTCTCCGGCCTGCAATTCGGCAATGCGCTGCTCTCGGCGCTCGGCCTTCCTGCGCGGACCGAAATCGAATGCCTGATCGCCGATTTCGGGCTGCAGCGCGGCCGCCTGGAGACGCGGACGCTGATCCTGGATACCGACAGCCATGTGGTGAGCGGCGGCGGCATGGCCAGCCTTGGCCGGGAGCTGCTTGACCTCTGGCTGCGCACGAGCAGCAAGCATTTCACCGTCGGCTCGCTGCCGACGCCGATCGGCATCGGCGGAACCTTCAAGAAGCCCTCGATCTCGCCTGAGGTCGGGGAGCTGGCGGTGCGCGGCGGCGCGGCGGTCGGGCTCGGCCTGATCTTCCCGCCGCTCGCGCTGCTGCCGACCATCCAGCTCGGGGTCGGCGAGAACAACCAATGCGAGCGGCTGACGCGCCGGGCCAACTGATCAGGGCGTGGCGCGGCCGGAGAGGCATGTCTTCATGAAGTCCCGCCGCGGCTGGCCGTGCAGCTGCTGGCCGGCGGCCTGGGTGGCGCAGCTCCGCATCTTTGCCTGCTGAGCACGCTGAGCGGGGCTCGGCTCGCGCCGGGTGGCAGCCTCGGCAAGGCTCGGGGCCAGGGCGAGGGAGAGAGTCAGGACCAGCCACCGCATCACATCGTCTCCGTAACGAATAATCGATGCGTGCCATGTCCGCCGTCTGGCTTCAACCGGAAATTTGGGCGAGCAGGCTGGTGGCGCGGAGCCTCGTCGCAGCGTTAAGCCGGCGGATGCCGGTCTGCAGGGCACCGGTTTCGGCCGCTGGGGGCGGTGCCGTTCGGTGGGTGGCGTCGAACCGGCCTTGTGGAGGCCATGCGGCCACAACAGGCTTTTCGGCGACTGACGCGACCCGCAAGGTCCGGTCTGCTGCACGGATGGCTCCGGGTCGGGGGCGCGCCAGGCGCATGCTAGGCGGCACCCAGCACCGGCGGGCGATTCCCTCAAGGCGGCGATCAGTGACAGGACCGGCCCGAAGCCGGCGCGGCTGCTGCAGGCTTGGGTGAGGCTGCTCTCACTGTGGGGGCGAGAAGGCAGAACCGACGGTGCGGACGACGCAGGACGAGGCGTTCACACCGCGCAGGATCGGCCCCCTTGGGTCGAATGGTCCTGCCCGCCAGGGGCAGGACCGGTCGCCTCGAGCTCAGACGAAGAGCATGTCGGCGGTGGTCAGGTTGGTGACATGCGGGAGGAAGACGTTTTCCGCCGTCGCGTCGAAGATGACGAGCTTGCCAGAGACGCCACCCTCGCTTGCCGCGACGATGTGCATCGTCGCCTTGTCGAAGCCCTCGAACTGCAGCTTGTCGACGCCCGTGGTGAAGCGGTCGATCACCATGTCGCCGTCGCCATGCTGCACGGCGAAGACATCCTTGCCGGTGGTGCCGCTGAAGGTGGCGCCGAGCCCGTCCGCCGTCTTGGTGAAGCGGAAGTCGTCCGGGCCGTTGATCTTGAAGGCCGCGGAGTGCTTGCCGAGGGCCGAGCCGTTGAAGCTGGCGTCGTCGACATAGAGGTTGCGATCGCCGCCGGAGCCCGAGGCGTCATTGATGAAGCGGACGGTCAGCTTGTGGTCGCCGGTGCCCCAGTCGCCCTTGACGGTGATCGTGTCCTCGTTGCCCGAACCGTGCAGCGCGCCGGCCGACAGCGTGCCGCCGACCTGCTTGCCGTCGACGAAGAGGTTGTACTGCGCGTTGCCGTTGTAGGCGTCCTGGCTGACCTTCAGCATCAGGCTGTCGGCGCCGGTGCCGACCGTCTTCACCACCGCGGTGCCCAGGCCGGGGGCAGGAACCGGGGCGGCGGCACCGTCGGTGAAGGCGAAATCGACCGGCCCGTTCCTCAGCAGGTCGGCCGTGCCCTTGGCGAGCGCCGTGCCGTTGTAGGTGATGCCGTCGACATGCAGGTTGCGGTCGGTCGCCGCGCTGCCGCCATAGGCGTCGTTGAGGAAGGTGACCGTCACCTTGTGCGCGCCGGGCGCCCAGTCGCCCTTTACGGTGATGATGTCGTCCTGGCCCGCGGCATGCGAGGCGCTGGCGGTCAGCGCGGTGCCGATCTGCTTGCCGTCGACGCTGATGGTGTACTGCGCGTGGCCGTTATAGGCATCCTCGCTGATCTTCAGCACGAGGCTGTCGGCGCCGCTGCCGATCGTCTTCGGATTGCCGGGGCTCGGGATGGGCAAGGTCGGATTTGTCGGCTCGGACGGCGCCGGATTGGATGTCGAGCCCGAGCCCTTGGCGAGGTTGGCGACCATGCCCTTCATGTCGGCGGCGAGGCGGTCGGCGACAAGGATGGCGTCCGCCTGGCCCATATGGCTGCTATGCGCATAGCCGTCGCCATCCATGGCGAGGCCGTTCATCGCCGTGCTGTCGAACATGGCGTTGAAGGACGGGTCGGCCGAAAGCTGGCGCATGCCGGCCTGGATGTTGGCCGGGCTGCTGCCCTGGGCATAGGCGTAGGGGACATAGGTGAAGACATAGGGCGTCGTCGCCGCCGACTGGCCGAGGGCGTCGCGCACCAGCGCGGCGTCCGTCTTCACTTCGGAAACCCAGTTCGCCGTCGTCACGCCGCCGGTGTTGCCATCATACTCGTTGTGCATCCACAGCGTGACGGTCGGGTTGTTCTTGATGTCGGCCGGCTCGGCCTTCACGTAGTTCAGCAGGCCCTGCTGCTGGCCGTCGGTGTCCCATTTCAGGAAGGCCGTGCCGGAATAGATCGTCGAATTCTTGTCGCCATAGTGCTGGATGAGGTTGACGTTGACGCCCGGCAGGCTGGCCTCAAGCTGCTTCTCGAGTTCGCGTGCGCCGCCATCGGCCACGAAGAGGAGCGCGTTGCTCTGGCCCCGGATGAGAATGTTCACGTCGGTCGTCATCGTTCCGTCCGTTCTGCCCCGTGAAACATGGGGCGGCCCACGGAGGGCCCTGTGAGAGAGGCCCGCAAGCCCCCAGGAATGTTCCAGGCACCAAACCCTCACGGTGCCGTGAGGAACGGTATATCGTATTCACGGATTTTTGCACATTAAATCCCTCAGGGGTTGAGAAGAACGGCAGTGACTCTTCGAGCTCGACGCGCCAACGCTCGGGGTCAGCTGCGCAACGCCTTGATCTGACTGGGATAACTGGCCGGATCGACCTGGACGTCCAGCAGCACCGGCCCGGTTGCGTCCAGCGCGCTTGCAACGGCTTCGCGGAACTCCGTTTCATTGCTGGCGCGTAAGCCGGTGCCGCCGAGGGCCGTGAAGGCTGCGGCGAAATCGGCCGGCGGCCAGCCCAGCGCCGCGGCGGGGATGCTCCGGCCGTCCTTCTTGATGTCGATCAGCGAGAGCGTCGCATCGTTGAAGACGATGACGGTGAGCCGGACGCCGAGCACCGCCGCCGTCGCCAGCTCGCCGAGCGCCATCAGCAGCCCGCCATCCCCGGTGAAGGCGATGGCGCCGCGCGCCGGGTCCTGCAGCGCCGCCGCGATGCCCGCGGGCAGGGCGAAGCCCATGGTGGCGAGGCCATTCGAGATCAGCAGGTCGCCTGGGCGCTCGGCCCGCCAGAAGCTGGTGCAGGGGAACATGTGCGCGCCGGCATCGACGGTGACGCGCGGGTGGGCCCCGGCCGCGCGGCAGGCCGCCTGCGCCAGCTCCACCACGGCCTGGGGCGAGAGGCCGCGATTGCCGCTCGGGCCATTGCCGAGCGAGTCGTGCCACCGGCGGCGATGGCTGGCGATCGCCTCCACCGTCCAGGCGCTGCGGGGCGCCTCCAGCGCGGCGAGGGCAGGGGCGAGGGGCCCGTGCAGCGCCACCTCCGGCGCGCGGTAGGCCAGCGGCCGCGGCGCCGTCGCCAGCTCGATGACGGGGGCCTGGTAGCGCCAGGGCTGGGGGATGAATTCAACCGGGTCGGCGCCGGCCAGCAGGATGCAGTCGGCCTCGGCGAGGATCGGTGCCTCGGCCGCGCCGCCGGTGAAGACGCCGGCGAAGAGCGGGTCGGCGTCCGGCACGACTCCCTTGGCCTTGTAGGTGACGAGGGCAGGGCAGCCGAGCCGGGCGAGCAGGGCGCGGAGCGCGGCGCAGGCGGCGGGCTCCGTCGCCTCGAGGCCGGCGATGAGCACCGGCCGGCGGGCCGCGGCCAGCAGGCGGCGCCCCTCGGCCAGCGCGGGGCCCGGCGCGAAGCCAGGGGGGGCGGCATCGGCGAGCGGCGGGGGCAGGGCCGGGGCGCGGGCCGCCGCGGCCGAAAGCTCCAGCAGCACCGGGCCGCGCGGCGCCGCCAGCGCCAGGGCGAGCAGGCTCGCGGCCATCGTCCCGGCGGCGCTGCCGGGCTCCACGGCGCGCGCCGCGCCCTTGGTCACCGGCGCCAGCAGCGCGGCCTGGTCGAAGAACTGGTGGTTGGCGAAGGCGCGCTCGGCACCGGTGAAGCCATCGGCCAGCAGCAGCACCGGGGCGCGGTCGAGGCTCGCCTGGGCCATGCCGTTGGCGGCGTTGGAGACGCCGGGGCCGCGCGTCACCAGCACGACGCCGGGCCGGCCGGTCAGCTCCGCCTCGGTCGCCGCCATGATGACGGCGGCGCTCTCCTGCCGGGCGAGGATGAAACGGATGCCGAGCGCCGCGGCCGCCTCGATCAGGGCAAGGCTCGATCCCCCGCCCGGGACGCCATGGATACGCTCGACCCCCGCCGCCGCCAGCGCCGCGGCCACCGCCTCCGCACCCGTCATCGCCCTTCTCCCCTGCAACCACGGCGATCCTAAGGGGAGCGTCCGCTGGCGCCAAAATCGCCGGGGCGTGGCCAAGCGGTGGGCAGAACGGTCCTGGCCCCGGCATTTCGCCGCGGGTCTGCGCTTGCGGCCGGGCTGCCCTCCGTGCAGCCTTGGCACACCGGGAACGCAGAATGGGGGCCGCATCGTCCGTGTCGCAGGCCAGGATCGCCGCTTTCGACGAAATGCGCGCAGAGGAGGGCGTCCGCGCCGCCTATGCCGAGATCGACCGATGGCTCCGCGCCACGCCGCGCGAACAGCTCGACGCCAAGCGCCGGGAGGCGGAGCTGCTGTTCCGCCGCATCGGCATCACCTTCGCCGTCTATGGCGAGGGCGGCGACCCGGAGCGGCTGATCCCCTTCGACATCATCCCCCGCATCATCGCCCGTGCCGAATGGGAGAGGATGGCGCGCGGCCTCCGACAGCGGGTTCGGGCGCTGAACGCCTTCCTCGCCGATGTCTATGGCGGCCAGGAGATGATCCGCGCCGGGCGCATCCCGGCGCCGCTGGTGCTGGAGAACGGGGGCTACCGGGCGGAGATGGTCGGGCTGCTGCCGCCGGGCGGCGTCTACACCCATGTCGCCGGCATCGACATGGTGCGCACGGGCCCCGACGAGTTCTACGTACTCGAGGACAATTGCCGCACGCCCTCCGGCGTCTCCTACATGCTGGAGAACCGGGAGGCGATGCTGCGGCTCTTCCCCAAGCTCTGCGCGCAGCACCGCGTGGCGCCGGTCAGCCGCTACCCGGAAGAGCTGCTGGAGACGCTGAAGGCCGTCGCCCCGGCGCGGGCCGGGGCCGACCCCTGCGTCGTGCTGCTGACGCCCGGCCCCTACAACAGCGCCTATTACGAGCACTGCTTCCTCGCCGACGAGATGGGCGTCGAGGTGGTGGAGGGCGCCGATCTCTGCGTCGACGAGGACGTCGTCTACATGCGCACGACGGCGGGGCCGAAGCGCGTCGACGTCATCTACCGCCGCATCGATGACGAATTCCTCGACCCCAAGGCCTTCCGCCCGGACAGCCTGGTCGGCGTGCCGGGGCTGATGGCGGCCTACCGCGCCGGCAATGTCGCGCTGGCCAATGCGCCGGGCGCCGGGATCGCCGACGACAAGTCGGTCTACCCCTACGTGCCCGAGATGGTGCGCTTCTACCTGGGCGAGGAGCCGCTGCTCGCCAATGTGCCGACCTTCCTCTGCGACCGCGACGAGGACCGCAAATATGTCCTCTCCAACCTCGACAAGCTGGTGGTGAAGCTCGCCAAGGGCTCCGGCGGCTACGGCATGATGGTCGGCCCGCATGCGACGCGCGACGTGCGGGAGGAATTCCGTGCCCGCATCCTCGCCAGGCCCGGGGACTATATCGCCCAGCCCACGCTGGCGCTCTCGACCTGCCCGACGGTGGTCGAGCAGGGCATCGCACCGAGGCATGTCGACCTCCGGCCCTTCATCCTCTCCGGCAAGGAGATTCGCATCGTGCCCGGCGGGCTGACGCGCGTCGCCATCCGCGAGGGATCGCTTGTCGTCAACTCCTCCCAGGGCGGCGGGACCAAGGATACCTGGATCCTCGAGGATGACGGGCCGGGCGAGGCCGGCTTCCAGTCCCAATCCCAGTCCCAGTCGACGGGGGGCTGATGCTCAGCCGCACCGCCGACAACCTGTTCTGGCTGGCCCGCTACACGGAGCGCGCGGGGAATGTCGCACGCGGCCTCGGCGTCGCCTCACGCATGGCCGCCGTCTCCGCCCGGCTCGGCGCCGAGGTGGACGAGTGGCGCTCGCTGCTGACCGCCTCGGGCGGGGATGCCGCCTTTTACCGTAAATACGAGGCGCCGACGGCGGACTCGGTTGTCACCTGGCTGATCTTCGACCCGGACAACGCCTCCGGCATCCTGTCCTGCATCGAGGCGGCACGGCGCAATGCGCGGGCGGTACGCACGGCGCTGACCGTCGACATGTGGGAGGCGCTGAACGACACCTGGAACCACCTCCGCGCCCTGCCGCCGGAGGCGATGGAGGGGGAGAGGCTCGCCGACTTCCTCGGCTGGGTGCGCGAGCGCGTCACCCTCTTCAACGGCGCGGCGCAGGACACGATGCTGCGGAACGAGGCCTGGCACTTCGTCCATCTCGGCACCATGCTGGAGCGTGCCGACAACACCGCCCGCCTGATCGACGTGAAGCACGACCTGCTGACGGCGGAGGCGGAGGGCGCGGTCGACTACGTGCAGTGGCAGGCGGTGTTGCGCTCCGTCTCGGCGCTCCGCTCCTACCAGTGGATCTACCGCGACCGGCTGAGCCCGCGCCGCATCGCCGAGCTGATGATCCTCCGCCCCGAGCTGCCGCGCAGCCTGATGGCCTGCCTCGCCGCGGTCGCGGAGACGCTGGAGGCGATCGCCCTCGGCCAGGGCGGGCGGCGCGGCGAGTGCCACCGCCTGGCCGGCACGCTGGCGGCGCAGCTGCGCTACGGGCGGATCGAGACCATCCTGAACGAAGGGCTGCATGCTTTCCTCACCACCATGATCGAACGCACCGACCAGCTCGGCGGCGAGATCGACGCCTTCTACATCCGGCACTGACCCGATGACCTATTGCGTCGGCCTGCACCTGCGCGAGGGGCTGGTGCTCCTCTCCGACACGCGGACCAATGCCGGCGTCGACAACATCTCGACCTTCGGCAAGATGCAGGTGGAGCAGGTGCCGGGCGAGCGGGTGCTGGCGATGCTGTGCGCCGGCAACCTCGCCATCACCCAGGCGGTGTGGAGCCGGCTGCAGGAGGGCGTCTCGCTCGGCGGCGAGACGCTGACGCTCCGCAGCGTCTCCAGCATGTTCCGCGCGGCGCAGCTGGTCGGCCAGGCGGTGCGGGAGGTCTATGCGGCGGACGGGCCCGCCCTCTCGGCGCAGGGGGTGGGGTTCGACATATCGCTGATGCTCGGCGGGCAGATCGCCGGCGGGCCGCCGCGGCTCTTCCTCGTCTATGCGGCGGGGAATTTCATCGAGGCGACCAGCGACACCCCCTTCCTCCAGATCGGCGAGCACAAATACGGCAAGCCGATCCTCGACCGCGCCGTCGGCTTCGACACGCCGCTGATGGACGGGGTGAAGCTGGTGCTGATCAGCATGGACAGCACGCTGCGGTCCAACCTGACGGTCGGGATGCCGGTGGACCTGCTGGTCTATCGGACCGACGGCTTCGACGTTGCCCTGCGGCGGCGGATCACCGAGGAGGATCCCTATTTCCGGGCGATCTCGGAGGGCTGGTCCCGGGCGCTGCGCAACGCCTACATGGCCCTGCCGCGCCCGGACTGGCTGGCGGAGGCGCCAGGGCCGGGCTAGCCTCGTGGCCAAGAATGGTCCCGAGGGAAATGTCCATGCGCCGCCGCATGCTGCTCGCCGCGCCGTGCCTGCTTGCCCTGCCGCGCCCCAGCGCCGCGCAGGCCTGGCCGAGCCGGCCGGTCCGCATCGTCGTGCCGTTCGGCCTCGGCGGCTCCGCCGACATCGCCGCCCGCGTCCTCGCCGAGCCCCTGAGTGCGGCGCTCGGCCAGCCGGTCGTCATCGAGAACCGGCCGGGGGCCGGGGCGGTCATCGGCACGGACGTGGTGGCGAAGTCGCCGCCCGACGGCCACACGCTGTTGCTGATGTCGAACACCCACACGGCGAACGAGACGCTGCTGCCCAACCGCCCCTATGTGCTGATGCGTGACCTGGCGCCGGTCGCGGCGATCAACATCGCCTACCATGTGCTGGCGGTGCATGGCTCGCTCGGGGTGCGGACGGTGCCGGAGCTGATCGCCAGGGCGAAGGCGGCGCCCGGCAAGCTCGACTACGCCTCCTCCGGGCCCGGGACGCCCTATCACATCGCCTCCGAGGTCTTCGCGGCGATGGCGGGGATCGAGCTCAACCACATCCCCTTCCGCGGCAGCAACGAGGCGCGGACGGCGCTGGTCGCCGGACAGGTGCCGATCATGTTCGACGCCATCCCGACCATGCGGGAGCAGATCGTCAACGGCCGCCTCCTCGGCCTCGGTACCAGCGGCCCTGCCCGCAGCCCGCTGCTGCCGGAAGTGCCGACGGTGGCGGAGGCGGTGCCGGGCTTCGAGGCCTCGATCTGGCTCGGGCTGATGGCGCCGGCCGGGCTGCCGGGCCCGGTGGCGGGGCGGCTGCATGAGGAGGTGGGGCGCGTGCTCGCCTCGCCGGCGGCGCGCGATGTCATGACGAAGGGCGGGGCCGAGCCCATGCCGATGACGATCGCCGAGTTCGACGCCTTCCTCCGCCGCGACATCGAGCGGCAGCGGGCGTGGATCCGCATGGCGAAGATCGAGATGGGCTGAGGCCGATGCCCTCCTTCACCGTGAACGGCAAGGCGGTCGCGCCCGACATGCCGGGGGACGTGGCGCTGCTGCATGCGCTGCGCGGCCCGCTCGGCCTCTCCGGCCCGCGCTTCGGCTGCGGCAACGAGCAATGCGGCGCCTGCATGGTGCTGGTGGAGGGCGAGCCGCGCACCGCCTGCACCCTGGCCCTCGCCGCAGTCGCCGGAAAGACGGTGGTGACGGTGGAGGGGCTCGGCACGCCGGACGCGCCGCATCCGCTACAGGCGGCCTTTCTGGCCGAGCAGGCGGGGCAATGCGGCTACTGCCTCTCCGGCATCCTCGTCAGCGCCGCGGCGCTGCTGGCGCGCGACCGGCAGCCTGGCGAGGACGCGATCCGCGCGGCGCTGGAGCCGCATCTCTGCCGCTGCGGCAGCCACAACCGCATCCTCCGGGCGGTGGCGCGCGCGGCGCGGGAGACGGCGTGATGCACCGGCTCCCGGGCAACCTCCAGACCAACCGCCGGCTGTCGCAATGGCTGGCGATCCATCCGGAAGGGCGGGTGACCATCACCCCTGGCAAGGTGGAGCTGGGACAGGGGATCCTCACCACCCTCAGCCAGATCGCGGCCGAGGAGCTGGAGGTCGATCTTGCCCGCATCGAGGCGCGGCCCGCGGCGACGCCCGACAGCCCGGATGAGGGCGTCACCTCCGGCTCCCTCTCGACGCAGGACAGCGGCGGGGCGCTGCGCCATGCCTGCGCGGCGGCGCGGGCGGTCTTCCTCGGCGTGGTGGCGCAGCGGGTCGGCGTGCCGGTGGAGGCGATCCGCATCGAGGACGGCATCTTCCACGGCCCCGCCGGCCCGGTCGGCAGCTACTGGGCGCTCGCCGACCAGGCGCTGCTGGAGTGCGAGGCGCCGGCCGAGGCGCGGCCGCGCACGCCGGCCGAGCGGCGCATCGCGGGGCGGTCGGTGCCGCGCGTCGACCTGCCGGACAAGGTCTTCGGCGCCGCACGCTATGTGCACGACCTGCGCCTGCCGGGGATGCTGCATGCGCGGACGGTGCGCCCGCCGGCCCGCGGGGCGCGTCTGCTGGCGCTCCGCGAGGGCCCTTTGCCGGGCGAGGCGCAGATGGTGCGGGACGGCAGCTTCCTCGCCGTGCTGGCGGAGACGGAGTGGGATGCCGAAGCCGCCGCCGCGCGCCTCGCCGCCCGGGCCGAATGGGAGGCGGCGGATAGCCTGCCGGAGCAGCCCCTGCTCGCGGACTGGCTGCGCGAGGCCGCGACGCGCGGCGAGCGCAGCCCCGTCGCCAGCCGCGCCGAGCCCGCGCCGCGCGCCGCGCAGACGCTGCGGCGCAGCTTCCACCGTCCCTACCTGGCGCATGCCTCCATCGCCCCGTCCTGCGCCGTGGCGCGTTGGGAGGGCGGGCGCGTCGAGGTCTTCAGCCATAGCCAGGGGCCCTACAACCTGCGCTCCGACCTGGCCAAGGTACTGCGCTGCGACCCGGCGCTGATCACCGTCCGGCACCGCGAGGGCGCCGGCTGCTACGGCCATAACGGCGCGGACGACGTGGCGCTGGACGCCGTGCTCGCCGCCCGCGCCGTGCCCGGGCGGCCGGTGCGGCTGCTCTGGTCGCGGGCGGAGGAGCTGGGCTGGTCGCCCTTCTCCCCGGCCATGCTGGTGGATGTGGAGGCCGATCTCGACGCGGCGGGCAGCCTCGTCGGCTGGCGCAGCCATATCGTCAGCAACGGCCATTCCAGCCGGCCGGGGCGGGACCCGGAGCCGACGCTGCTTGCGGCCTCCATGCTCGCCGCGCCCTTTCCGGTGAAGCCGAGCATCAACCCCGCCATGGCGGCGGGCGGCGGCGCGCCGCGCAACGGCGTGCTGCTCTACCGCATCCCGGCCATGAACGTGGAGACGACGCGGCTGCTGGAGATGCCGATCCGCACCTCGGCGCTCCGCGGCCTCGGCGCCACGCTGAACGTCTGGTCGATCGAGAGCCTGATGGACGAAGCGGCCGCGCTGGCCGGCGCCGACCCGCTCGACTACCGGCTGCGGCATCTCGACGACCCGCGCGCCGTCGCGGTGCTGCGGCGCGTGGCCGACCTCGCCGGCTGGGCCGGGCGGAGGCGGCGGGAGGGCTTCGGCATGGGCATCGGCTTCGCCCGCTACAAGAACACCGGCGCCTGGGCCGCCGTCATCGCCGAGGTGGAGGCGCTGGAGCGCGTCCTTTGCCGCCGCCTCTGGATCGCGGGCGATGTGGGGGAGGCGGTCAACCCGGACGGCGTGCTGAACCAGCTCGAGGGCGGCGCGATCCACGGCGCCTCCGTCGCGCTGCTGGAGGAGGTGCGCTTCGACCGCCGCACCGTCACCAGCGACCAGTGGGAGGGCTATCCGATCCTCCGCTTCTCCGAGGTGCCGCGGGTGGAGCTCGCCCTGATCGACCGGCCGGAGGAGCCCTTCCTCGGCGCCGGCGAGGCGAGCATGGCGCCGACCATCGCGGCCATCGCCGGCGGCATCGCCGAGGCGCTCGGCGTCCGGCCGCGGCAGCTTCCCTTCACCCCCGAGACCCTGACCCGCGCATGAGCCGACTGACCCTGAGCCTTGCCTGCCACGCCTCCGACCGCACGCGGCCGCTGCTGGACGGGCGCGTCACCATCCCCGGCGTCGAGCTGGTGCCGCTGCCGGGCGAGCCGGAGGACATCTTCCGCCGCGCCTTGCGGGACAGGGCCTTCGACGTGACCGAGCTGTCGATGGGCTCGCATATCGTCACTACCGCGCGGGGCGACAGCGCCTATACCGGCGTGCCGGTCTTCCCGAGCCGCGCCTTCCGCCATTCGGCAATCTATGTCCGCAGCGACCGCGGCATCGCCGCGCCGGCCGACCTGGCGGGGCGGCGCGTCGGCCTGCCGGAGTACCAGCAAACGGCGGCGCTCTGGGTGCGCGGCATCCTGCGCGAGCATTACGGCCTGGACACGCGGGGCATCGCCTGGCGGACGGGGGGCGAACGCGTCGCCATCACGCTGCCCGAGGGCTTTGACGTGCAGCCGCTCGGCCGCGACCCGGTGGCGGCGCTTGCGGCCGGCGACGTCGATGCGTTGATCGCCCCGCGCCCACCGGAGGTCGCGGACGTGGCCCGGCTCTATCCCGACTACAAGGCCGAGGAGATCGCCTGGCACCGCGCCACCGGCTTCTTCCCGATCATGCATTGCGTCGCGCTGCGGCGGGAGCTGGCGGAGCGGCATCCCTGGCTGCCGGTGGAGCTGTTCCGCGCCTTCGCCCGGGCCCGTGCGATGGCGCTCGGCGAGCTGCAGCTCGTGAACGTCCTCCGCGCCTCGCTGCCCTGGATCGCCGCGGCCTATGAGGAGCAGGCGGCCATCATGGGCGGCGATCCCTGGCCCTATGGCTTCGCCCGCAACCGCGGGGAGGTCGCGGCGATGATCCGCTTCGCGGTCGCCGACGGGCTGGCGGCGGAGGCGATCCCGCCCGAGGCGCTGTTCCATCCGAGCACGCTGGGGGAGGCGGCATGACCCGACCCGCGCCGCTGGCCGAGGCGCTGCTCCGGCCGCGCGCCATCGCCCTCATCGGCGCGACGGCGGACCAGTCGAAGACCAACTCCCGCGCCCAGCGCATCCTGACGAAGGCGGGCTATGCCGGCCGCGTCCTGCCCATCAACCCGCGGGGCGGCGAGATCGGCGGGCTGCCGGCCTATGCTTCGGTGCGCGAGGCGCCGGGGCCGGTCGACCATGCGCTGGTGATGCTGCCCGCGGCGGCGGTGCCGGCGGCGATCGAGGATTGCGTCGCGGCGGGCGTCGGCGTTGCCACCATCTACAGCGCGGGCTTCGCGGAGCTGGGCGAGGAGGGCCGGCGCCTGCAGGAGCGCATCCTCGGCATCGCGCGGGCGGGCGGGCTGCGGCTGGTCGGGCCGAACTGCCTCGGCCTGCTCAACGTGACCGACGGCATCCCGATCACCCTCAACGCTGCGGTCGAGGCGGAGCCGCTGCTGCCCGGCTGGCTCGGCATGGTCTCGCAGAGCGGCAGCATGATGGGCGCGCTGCTCTCGCGCTGCGCCGCGCGGGGCTTGGGCTTCTCGAAGCTCGTATCGGTCGGCAACGAATGCGACCTCGGCGTGGGCGAGATCGCCGGGATCCTGGCGGAGGACGAGGCGACCCGGGCGATCCTGCTCTTCCTCGAGACCTTCCGCGATGCGGAAGCGCTGGCCCGTGCCGCGCATCGGGCGCACGCGCTCGGCAAGCCGGTGATCGCCTACAAGCTCGGGCGGTCGGAGCTTGGGCGGCGCATCGCCGTCTCCCATACCGGGGCGATGGTGGGCGGCGACGAGCTGGCCGCGGCCTTCTTCCGCGAGCACGGCATCCTCCGCGTCGAGACGCTGGAGGGGCTGGTCGAGCTGCCGCGCCTGGTGCTCGGCCACAAGCCCGGCACGGGCGCGCGGCGGCGCGTCGCGGCCCTGACCGGCACCGGCGGCGGGGCGGGGATGATCGTCGACCGGCTCGGCCTGCTCGGCGACGAGGTGCCAGTACCGCCGGAGCCCCTCCGTGCGGCGCTCGTGGCGGAGGGCGTGCCCGTCTCCGACTCGCCGCTGATCGACCTGCCGATGGGCGGCACGAAGGGGCAGTACCCGGCGGCGCTGCGGGCCCTGCTGCGCTCCGACCACTGCGACGCGGTGCTGGCGGTGCTCGGCAGCACGGCGCGGCTGAAGCCGGAGAGCCATGTGGAGGAGTTCATCCTCGCCGCCGGGCCGGGGGCGAAGCCGCTTGCCGTCTTCTGCGCGCCGCAGGCGGACGGCGCGCTCGCCGTGCTGGACCGGGCCGGCGTCGCGGGCTTCCGCACGCCCGAGAGCTGCGCCGATGCGCTGCATGCCTATCTCGCCTGGCAGGCGCCGCGCCGGCGCCCGCCGGTGCCGGCGCAGGCGATGGAAGGCCCGCGCGCGATGCTCGCCGGCCGCGCCGCCGGCGTGCTGGACGAGGCGGAGTCCTGCGCCCTCTTCGCCGCCCTCGGCCTCGAGGTGCCGGGGCTGCAGGTGCTGCAGTCGCCCGAAGCATTCACCGGCGAGGGCCGTTTCGCGGTGAAGATCCTCTCGCCCGACATCGCCCACAAGACGGATGCGGGGCTGGTCCGCCTCGGCCTTGAGGGCGAGGCGGCGGTGCGCGAGGCGGCGGCGGAGCTGCTGGCCCGGGCGCGCAGCCGCTTCCCCGGGGCACGGCTGCGCGGCGTGCTGGCGGCGCCGATGCAGCAGGGCCTGGCCGAGGTCATCCTCGGCTTCCGCCGCGACCCGGAGATCGGGCCGGTGGTCGTGCTCGGCATGGGCGGCGTGCTCGCCGAGCTGCGCCGCAGCTTCACCCTCCGCCTTGCCCCGATTCCGGTCGGCGAGGCGCGGCAGATGGTCGATGAGCTTGCCGAGCTGAAGCCGCTCGCCGGCTGGCGCAACCTGCCACGCGGCGATCTCGGCGCGCTCGCCCTCGCGGTCGCCCGCTTCTCGGCGCTCGCCGCGCTGGCCGAGGTGCAGGAGGCGGAGATCAACCCGCTGCTCATCCGCGCCGAGGCGGAGGGCGGGGTGGTGGCGTTGGACGGGTTGGTCCGGCTGGGGCAAGCCCCAGAGGGGTGGGACGCCCGGAAGGGGTAACCGCCCGCGGGACAGGGAGCCCGGCCCGTGTCCGCGAGCGGCGCGGGGCGGAAACCGCGCGAGCCGGGCAATCGCGAGAACGGCATCCCGGCATGCGCCGGCTGCATGGTTTGATCACCGCACGGATGCGGGAGGACCAGCCTCAATGACGACCCTGACCATCAACGGCATGGAGCGCCGCTTCGAAGGCGACCCGGACATGCCCTTGCTCTGGTTCCTGCGCGACGAGCTCGGCATGACCGGCACCAAATTCGGCTGCGGCCAGGCGCTCTGCGGCGCCTGCACCGTGCATGTCGACGGCACGGCGGTGCGCGCCTGCCAGACGCCCGTCTCCGCCATCGATGGCGCCAAGGTCACGACGATCGAGGGCCTCTCGCCCGATGGCGACCACCCAGTGCAGGTTGCCTGGCGGGCCCTCAACGTCTCGCAATGCGGCTACTGCCAGGCCGGGCAGATCATGCAGGCCGCCTCGCTGCTGAAGGACATCCCCGATCCCAGCGACGACGACATCGACACGGCGATGAGCGGCAATCTCTGCCGCTGCGGCACCTATCCGCGCATCCGCGCCGCCATCAAGCAGGCCGCGAAGGGGGGCCGGCCATGATCGTCAATCTCAGCCGCCGCGGGCTGCTGGGCGGCCTCGCCGCCGGCGGCCTCGTCCTCGGCATCGGCCTGCCACGCGGCGAGGCGCAGCAGGCGGGCTTCGGCGCCGACGGCATGCCGAATGGCTGGCGCGACGACCCGCGCCTCTTCATCGCGATTGCGCAGGACGGCATCGTCACCGTCACCTGCCACCGGCAGGAGATGGGGCAGGGCGTCCGCACCTCCATCCCCATGGTCGTCGCCGAGGAACTGGAGGCGGACTGGTCCAAGGTCCGCGTGACCCAGGCGGATGGCGACGAGGCGCGCTTCGGCAACCAGGACACCGACGGCTCGCGCAGCCTGCGCCATTTCTTCATGCCGATGCGCCGGGCCGGCGCCGCGGCGCGGACGATGCTGGAGGCGGCGGCCGCCAAGCAATGGGGCGTCCCCGTCGCCGAGGTGCGGGCGGCGAATCACCAGGTGCTGCACGAAAAGAGCGGACGTTCTCTCGGCTATGGCGCGCTGGCCAAGGCGGCGGCCGACATGCCGGTGCCGGACCGTGCCAGGGTGCGGCTGAAGGACCCGGCCAATTTCCGCCTCATCGGCAAGGAAGGCATCGAGCTCCTCGACAACCGCGACATCACCACCGGCCGCGCGATCTACGGCATCGACGCGCGGGCGGAGGGGATGCTCTACGCCGTCGTCGCCCGGCCGCCCGTCTTCGGCGGCAAGGTCACCTCCTTCGACGCGGCCGAGACGATGAAGGTGCCGGGCGTGGTCAAGGTGGTGGCGATCGACCCGCCGGCGATCCCATCCGAATTCCAGCCCCTGGGCGGCATCGCCGTCATCGCCCGCAACACCTGGGCGGCGATGCAGGGGCGCGACAAGCTGAAGATCGCCTGGGATGACGGGCCGCATGCCGTCTATTCCTCGGACACCTACCGGGCGCAGCTGCAGGAATCTGCCCGCAAGCCGGGCAAGGTCGTGCGCAACTCCGGCGATGTTGACAAGGCGATGGCGGGTGCCGCGAAGCGCGTCGAGGCGGAATACTACATCCCGCACCTCGCGCAGACGCCGCTCGAGCCGCCCGCCGCGCTGGTCCGCATCGCCGACGGGCGCTGCGAGGCCTGGGCCTGCACCCAGGCGCCGCAGGCCACGCGCACCCGCCTGGCGCAGCGGCTGAAGATCCCGGAAGACAAGGTCACGGTGCATGTGACCCTGCTCGGCGGCGGCTTCGGGCGGAAGTCGAAGCCCGACTTCGTGCTCGAGGCGGGGCTATGCAGCCAGGCCATGGACGGCGCCCCGGTCAAGATGACCTGGACGCGCGAGGACGACCTGCATCACGGCTACTACCACACCGTCTCGGTCGAGCGGATCGAGGCGGGGCTGGATGCTGCCGGCAAGCCGGTCGCCTGGCTGCACCGCAGCGTGGCGCCGACCATCGGCTCCATCTTCGTGCCCGACCCGAAGCATGAGCTGCCGCTCGAGCTCGGCATGGGGCTGGTGAACACGCCCTTCGCCATCCCGAACATCCGGATGGAGAATCCGGAGGCGCAGGCGCATGCGCGGATCGGCTGGTTCCGCTCCGTCTCCAACATCCCGCATGCCTTCGCCATCCAGTCCTTCGTCGCCGAGCTCGCCCAGGCGGCGGGCCGCGACCCCAAGGACTACCTGCTGGAGCTGATCGGGGCGCCGCGCGTCGTCGACCCGACCACGCTCGGCGATGTCTGGAACCATGGCGAGGACCCAAAGCTCTACCCGATCGATACCGGCCGCCTGCGCCGGGTAATCGAGGCGGCGGCGGCCGGCATCGGCTGGGGCCGGGCGATGCCCTCCGGCAGCGGCCTCGGCATCGCCGGGCATTACAGCTTCGTCTCCTATGTCGCCGCCGCCGTCGAGGTGAAGATGGGAAGCCGCGGGGAGATCAGCTTTCCCCGCGTCGACATCGCCATCGATTGCGGCCCGCAGGTCAATCCGGAGCGCATCCGCTCGCAGATGGAGGGCGCGGTCGTCATGGGCACCGGCCTCGCCCTCTCGGCCGAGGTGAGCTTCAAGGACGGCCGCGTCCAGCAGAACAACTTCGACGCCTATGAGCTGACCCGCATCGACACTGCGCCGCGCGAGATCCACGTCCACCTGCTGCCCTCGCGCGACTACAACCAGCCGCTCGGCGGCGTGGGCGAGCCGGGCGTGCCGCCCGTGGCGCCGGCCATCGCCAATGCGGTCTTCGCGGCCTCCGGCAAGCGGATCCGGCAGCTGCCGATCCGGGATCAGGTGACGACATGAGGCCGGCAGCGATCCTCCTCGGCCTGGCGATGCTCGCCGGGCCGGCCCTAGCCTCGCCCTGCACCGACCAGATCGCGGCGCTGGAGCGGCAGGTCACCGGGGCAGGGGGCGAGGCGGTGGCCGCCTCCTCGGGCGGGCAGGGCGTGGCCGCGGCGCGGGAGAGCCAGGCGGCGCAGCCGCCGCCGGCGAACCAGCCCGCCCCGCCGAGCGGGCCCTTCCAGAGCCCGCCGCGCGAGGCCCAGGCGACGCAGCGCGCCGCCGAGGCCGGTGCCGGCGGCGACGGCGTGGTGCAGGCCCGGGCGAAGCTGAACGAGGCGCGGGCGCAGGCCGGGCGGGCCGATGAGGCCGGATGCCTCGCCAGCCTGGCCGAGGTGCGGCGGCAGCTGAACCGGTAGCGGCGGCTCCGCCTTCCGCGCGCGGCGAGGCGGGGTCCCGTCAGCCCTGCGCCAGCCGGTCGAGCGGCACCTCGATCCGGCAGACGAGGCCGGCGGCGGTCCAGTCCTGGCGGACGCTGCCGCCGAGCTGGCCCTGCACCGTCCCCTCCAGCACGCGCGAGCCGAAGCCGCGGTGCCGCGGCGGGGCGGCGAGCGGCGGCCCGCCGCTTTCGGCCCAGCAGAGGCGAAGCAGGCCGGCCGGGCCATCCACCGCCCAGCTGAGCCGCACGAGTCCGCCCTCGGCCGAGAGCGCGCCGTATTTCACCGCATTGGTCGCCAGCTCGTGCAGCGCCATCGAGAGCGCCTGCGCCGCCGCCGGGCCGAGCCAGGTGGAAGGACCATCGATCTCGGCACGGATCGCGCCCGGCGCCTCCCCGGCCGCATGCGGCAGGAAGGCGGCCAGCTCGCCCTCCGCCAGGCCGCGCAGGTCGGTGCCCGTCCAGCGCCCCTCCGCCAACAAGCTGTGCACCCGGGCGAGCGAGCGGACGCGGCCGTCGATCGCCTGGGCGAAGGCCCCCGCATCATGCTTCGGTGCCAGGCGCACCGCGGCCTGCACCACGGCGAGGGCGTTCTTCGCCCGGTGGTCCACCTCCCGCGCCAGCAGGCGAAGCCGGTCCTCCGACAGACGGCGCTCGGTCACGTCGAGGCAGACGCCGACCAGGCGGAGCGCCTCGCCCGTCTTCGGGTCACGCAGGATTTCGCCGCGCGCCAGCACCCAGCGCACGGTGCCATCCGGCTGCGGCAGGCGGAACTCCGCCTCGTAGCTGCGCTGCGCCGGGTCGCGCCGGGTCGCCTCGAGCCTGGCCGCCGTCGGCGCCCGGTCGGCCGGGTCGAGCGCGGCGAGGAAGCTGTCGAAGGAGGGTGCGATGTGGGCGGGATCGAGGTTCCAGACGCGGAAATACTGCTCCGACCAGAAGACCCGGCCGCTGTCCAACTCCCAGTCCCAGAGGCCGACCCCGCCTGCCTCCTGCGCCAGGCGCAACCTCGCCTCGCTTTCGGCGAGCTCCGCCGTTCGCTCGGCGACCCGCCGCTCCAGCCCGGCATGGCTCGCCGCGAGGTCACGGCTGCGGCGTCGGACCAGCACGGCGAGGCCGAGCAGCGCCAGCGTCGCCGGCAGGCCGACCGTGAGCTGGCCGGCGACGATGCGGCGCCAATGGGCCACCACCTCCGTCCTCCGGCGCGCGGCGCTGGCATAGACCGGATAGCCGGAGACGCGGCGGAAGGCGACCAGCCGCTCCACCTGGTCGATGCTGGAGACGAGCCCCGCCAAGCCCCGGTCCTCGCCACGCCGGAAGGCGGCGAGGATCGGGCTGCCCTCGGCGACGCGCCCGACATTGTTCGCGTCGCGGAGCGAGCGGGCCAGCACCACGCCGTCCTGCCGCAGCAGGCTCAGCACATCGCTCCGCGCCTCCCCGGCGAGGCGGCGGAGGCCTTCGCTCGCCTCCTCGACATCGACCGAGGCATTGATCACGCCGTCATAGTCCTGCTGCGGCAGCCCGTTGCCGGTCTCGAGGCGACGGCGGGTCACGGCGAAGAAGGACCGGCCGGTCACGCTGCCGATATAGGCCGGGCTGACATGCAGCACCGGCGCCCCGGGGCCTCGCAAGGCTGTGTTGAACTCCCGATGCATGAAGGACTGACCCCGCGGCACCGGGAAGACGCTGCCCGAGACCAGCGGCCGCGCCTCTCGGTCGTAGACGAAGATGTAGGGCGCGCGGTGGTCGTCGCTCGGGGCGCCGGCGGAGGCGCGGGCGAGGGCGGCATGCAGTTCCGGCTCGCGGGCGCGGATGTCCGCGTCGGTGAGACCGGCGAGGATGTCGTCGGCCCGGTCGAGCCGCAGCAGCAGGCCGTCGAAGAGCCGGCGGGCATACTCGGCCGCCGCATCGGCGGTACGCGCCATCTCGGTGGCGGCCTCGCTCCAGGTCTGGCGCCAGGCGGCATAGGCGGCCGCGGCGTTCATCGCCAGCGGCAGCAGCACCATGGCAGGCAGCAGCAGGCGCAGCATGCCCTCGGCACCGGCCCTAGGCCGGGTCTGCGAAGGCTGCGGCGGGGGGCTGATCCGTTTCATGGGCTGGATAGGGGATGGGTCCATCGCGGAGGCGCAACATGCCAGGGCGGTCCCGGCACATCCATAGAGTTTCGGCACGGAGTATCGGCATGGAGCATCGGTCCCGCGCCGATCTGCGGCCCTTGATCCGATCGCCAGCGGCTGACGGCGACGTGACGGGCCGGCGCTGGCCGGCACCGGCCATGCCCGTTAGGTTGCCGCCATGTCCCCTTCCCCCGCCGACCGACCCGTCCCGAACCCGCTGGAGAAGGCGGCCTCCGCCGCCACGCGGCGCGCCGAGCAGCAACGCCTGCGCTTCCGGATTGCCGAACAGCGGGCCCGCAGCGAGCAGGCCGGCGGCCAGCCGAGCGACGACGAGGCGGCGCGGCTGGTCGCTGAGTTCCACGCCCGCGGCGGCCAGGTCACGGTCTGCCCGCCGGCGGAGGAGGGCGAAGGCAAGGGCGAGGGCGAGGGCAAACCCTCGACCGATTGAGCCAGCCACTCGGGGTGGTCACCAGCCTGGGCACGGAGCCGGAGCGGCCTCAGCGAGCCGACATCGCCCTGGTGTCCTGATCCCGACGTCCTGAGGATCTCGCTCTTCGGTCACCAGCCCATGTTGTCACTCGCCTGGCTGTCCACGACGCTTGCGGATACACCCACGACCGTCGCGGGCGGGGCATTAGGAGGCTTCCGCCTCGGCCGGACGCTGCCCCCACCGCTGCCATCCGCTGCGCCGCAACTCGCAGGCCGGGCAGCTGCCGCAGCCATAGCCCCAGTCATGGAGCGTGCTGCGGTCGCCGAGATAGCAGCTATGCGTGTCGGTGCGGACCGCCTCCACCAGCGCCGCGCCGCCGAGCCGCTCCGCCAGCGCCCAGGTCGCGGCCTTGTCGCGCCACATCAGCGGCGTGTGCAGGACGAAGCGCCGGTCCATGCCGAGATTGATCGCGACCTGCAGCGCCTTCAGCGTGTCGTCGCGGCAATCCGGGTAGCCGGAGTAATCCGTCTCGCACATGCCGGCGACCAGATGCTTCAGCCCGCGCCGGTAGGCAAGCGCGGCGGCGAAGGTGAGGAAGAGCAGGTTGCGGCCGGGGACAAAGGTGTTGGGCAGCCCGTCCGCCTGCATGGCGATCGCCATGTCCTGCGTCAGCGCGGTGTCGGAGATGCCGCGCAGCGCATCGAGCGCCAGCAGGTGGTCCTCGCCGAGCCGCGCCGCCCAGTCCGGCCGCTCGCGCAGCAGCCGGGTGCGGAAGGCCTGCCGCACCTCCAGCTCGACCCTGTGCCGCTGGCCGTAGTCGAAGCCGATGGTCTCGACATGGGCGAAGCGCGCGAGCGCCCAGGCCAGGCAGGTGGCGCTGTCCTGCCCGCCGCTGAACAGAACCAGCGCCGCATCCTCGCGCATCATGCCGCCTCCAGCCGCATCGCCGCCCAGCGCGCCGCCTCCGCCACCACCGGGTCGGCATCCTCGGCGAGGTCCTGCGCGGTCGCGCGCAGCCGCGGGTCGCCGGAATTGCCGATCGCCACCAGCACGTTGCGCAGGAAGCGGTCGCGGCCGATGCGCTTCACCGGGCTTGCGGTGAAGAGGGCGCGGAAGCCGGCATCGTCCAGCGCCGCCAGCTCGGCCAGGCGCGGCGCGTCGAGCGATGCCCGCGGGGCGAAGGCGGGCTCGCTATGGGCGCGGGCGAACTTGTTCCACGGGCAGACGGCGAGGCAGTCGTCGCAGCCATAGATGCGGTTGCCCATCGCCGCGCGGTGCTCCTCCGGGATCGGCCCGCGATGCTCGATGGTGAGGTAGCTGATGCAGCGCCGCGCATCGAGCCGCCGCGGCTCGGGGAAGGCGCGGGTCGGGCAGATGTCGAGGCAAGCCTGGCAGCTTCCGCAGCGGTCACCGCCCGGCGGGTCGGGCGGCAGGTGCAGCGTCGTGAAGATCTCGCCGAGGAAGAGCCAGGAGCCATGCGCGCGGCTGACGAGGTTGGTGTGCTTGCCCTGCCAGCCGAGCCCGGCCTGCTGCGCCAACGGCTTCTCCATCACCGGCGCCGTGTCGACAAAGACCTTGACGAGCGCCTCCGGCCAGCGGGCCGTCATCCAGCGGGCGAGCGCCTTGAGGCGCGACTTCACCACGTCATGGTAGTCGCGGTTCTGCGCGTAGACGCTGATGGCGCCGCGGTCGCGCCGCCCCAGCACGTCAAGCGGGTCCTCCGCTGGCGCATAGCTGAGGCCGAGCGAGACCACGCTGACCGCATCGGGCCAGAGCGCGCGCGGATGCGCCCGCTGCCCGGCGCGCGCCTCCATCCAGGCCATCGTGCCGTGCATGCCCTCGGCGAGGAAGCGGTTGAGACGCGCGCGCGTCTCCTCCGGCAGGGTGGCGTCGGTGAAGCCGATGGCGTCGAAGCCGAGGCGCCGCGCCTCGGCGTGGATCAGGTCCTTCGTCACGCCGGCTGCATAGCATGGATCGGCAGGCCACGGCAGCCGGCGCCGTTCCCCAGACTGCAACAATAATGACGAGCAGATGAAACCGGCGGCGCTGGCAACAAGGCTAGCATGCGGCGTGGAACATGGCAGGAGGAGAGCGATGGACGCGCCGCAGCGCAGCTTCGTCTTCTATCCGATGCACAACCAGGCGCCGGATGTCCACAACCCCCAGGGCAATGACGCGACCGGCGCCTTCCATCCCGGCGCCGCCATGTACCAGAAGTACTACACGAAGCTCGGCTGCGACGTGACCATGTGCAAGTTCGACAACCACCTGCCGGGCGACCAGCGCCGGGCGCAGATCCTGAACGCGCTCGCCATCGGCGCCGCCGATGGCTGGTACGACGCCATCGTCTATTTCGGCCATGGCTACAAGGACGGCATGCCCTCGGCCGGCTTCGCGCTGAAATCCCTCGACGAGCTGACCAACGCCATCTGGGCCTACGGCCAGTACTCGGTGAAGGTCGTGCTCTATGCCTGCACCTGCGGGATCGATGGCGGCTATGCCTGGCGCATCTCGGAGGCGATGAAGCCCTGGGCGCAGGAAGGCTACGGCGTCTACGGCCATGCCAGCGCCGGCCATTCCTTCATGAACCCGCAGGTGCGGCAATACCCGAATGGCGGCGCCGTCACCGGCATCAAGACCGCGCCGGCGGGGAAGATTCCCGCGTGGATCAAGGCGCTCGGCGACCCGAAGAGCACGCTCTGGCTGCGCTTCCCCTTCATGAGCGAGGAGGAGATCGCGGCAGAGCTCTGAAGCGGGTCGCTTGGCCGAGGGCATACCTCCGATCGGGTGACACCACTGATCGAAGTTTGCTCGAGTGTCCTACTTATCCCTTCCGTTCGCGGGCGAGGCCCACGACCTTCAGGGGCAGGACACTAGCCCCGCCCCCGATAGCCCGGCACGCCCTGGTCCGGCACCCAGACGCCCTCCGGCGCCGGTCCCGTCGCGTAGAAGACGTCGATCGGGATGCCGCCGCGCGGATACCAGTAGCCGCCGATGCGCAGCCATTCCGGCGACAGCTCCTCGACCAGCCGCCGGGCAATGGCGACGGTGCAGGCCTCGTGGAAGGCGCCATGGTTGCGGAAGGCGCCGAGATAGAGCTTCAGCGACTTGCTCTCGACCAGCCAGTCCCGCGGCACATAGTCGATGACCAGATGGGCGAAGTCAGGCTGGCCGGTCAGCGGGCAGAGCGAGGTGAATTCGGGCGCGGCGAAGCGCACGCAGTAGCGCAGCCCCGGATGCGGGTTGGGCACGCGCTCGAGCCGCGCCTCCTCCGGGCTTGCCGGCAGGCGGGCGTCGCGGCCGAGCAGGGTCAGCCCGGTGGTGTCGGTGGTCGCTTCAGCCATCGCTCTCCTCACGCGGGCCCTGGGGCGATGCTGCCCAGCCCGCCTCCAGCGCCGCCGCATGCTCGTCGAGGCGCCCCTCGCATATGGCGATGCGGAGGCCGCGCATCAAATCCTGGTAGTACTGGATGTTGTGCCAGGTCAGCAGCATCGGCCCGAGCATCTCCTCGGCCTTGATGAGGTGGTGCAGGTAGGCCCGGGAATGCCGCCCGCAGGCCGGGCAGCCGCAGGCGGGATCGAGCGGCGATGGATCCTCGGCATGGCGGGCATTGCGCAGGTTGAGCATGCCGCGGCTGGTATAGGCCCGCCCGGTGCGGCCGGAGCGCGTTGGGATGACGCAGTCGAACATGTCGATCCCGCGCCGGACGGCGCCCAGGATGTCGGCCGGCGTGCCGACGCCCATCAGGTAGCGCGGCGCCTCCTGCGGCATCAGCGGTACGGTGCAGTCGAGGGTCGCGAACATCGCCGCCTGCCCCTCGCCGACCGCAAGCCCACCCACCGCATAGCCCTCGAAGCCGATCGCCGTCAGCGCCGCGACGCTCTCGACCCGGAGCGCCGGATGCACCCCGCCCTGGACGATGCCGAACAGCCCATGCCCCTCCCGCGCCTGGTAGGCCGCCCGCGATCGCGCCGCCCAGCGCATGGAGAGCCGCATGGAGGCCGCGGCCTGCTCCTCCGTCGCGGGGAAGGGCGTGCACTCGTCGAAGCACATGGTCACGTCGGCGCCGAGCAGGCGCTGGATCTCGACGCTCCGCTCCGGCGTCAGCCGGTGCCTCGCCCCGTCGACATGGCTGCGGAAGGTGACGCCCTCCTCGTCCATGGTGCGGAGGCCGGCGAGGCTCATCACCTGGAAGCCGCCGCTGTCGGTCAGGATCGGCCCCCGCCAGTCCATGAAGCGATGCAGCCCGCCGAGCCGCGCCACGCGCTCCGCCCCCGGGCGCAGCATCAGGTGGTAGGTATTGCCGAGCACCATCCGCGCGCCCGTCGCCCGCACCGCATCGGCCGTCATCGCCTTGACGGTCCCGGCGGTGCCGACCGGCATGAAGACCGGCGTCTCCACCGTGCCATGGGCGGTGTGCAGCGTGCCGGCGCGGGCGGCGCCGTCGCGGGCTAGGGGGGCCCAGTGCAGGGTCATGGCCCTTCCTTCCGCTCCAGCAGGCTGCCATCGCCATAGCTGTAGAACCGGTAGCCCTCGGCGATGGCATGGGCATAGGCGGCCCGCATCCGTGCCGTCCCGGCAAAGGCCGAGACCAGCATGAACAACGTGCTCCGCGGCAGGTGGAAATTGGTCAGCAGCAGGTCCGCACCGCGGAAGCGGTGGCCCGGCAGCAGGTAGATGTCGGTGAGGCCGCGGAAGGGGCGGACCACCCCATCCTCGCCGGCGGCCGTCTCCAGCAGCCTGAGCGCGGTGGTGCCGATGGCGACGACCCGGCCGCCGGCCGCCCGCGCGGCGTTGATGGCGGCCGCCGCCGCCTCCGTCAACTCGCCCCATTCGGGATGGAGCCGGTGCTCGCGCGGATCCACGGCCCGCATCGGCAGGAAGGTGCCGGCGCCGACATGCAGCGTGACCACGGCCTGGAGCACGCCGCGCGCCGCCAAGGCCGCAAGCAGTTGGGGCGTGAAGTGCAGGCTCGCGGTCGGGGCGGCGACGGCGCCGGGGCGGGCGGCGAAGATGGTCTGGTAGTCCTCCCGATCCTCCGGCCGAGGCCCCTCGGGCCGGGCGATATAGGGCGGCAGCGGCACCTCACCGGCGGCCTCCAGCGCCGCGGCGAGCGCCGCCTGGTCCGGGCCGAAATCGAGCAGCAAGACGCCGCCCTCGCGCCGCTCGACGACCCGCGGTGCGAGGCCGGGGGCGCCTTCGATCGTCAGCATGTCGCCGGGGCGGAGGCGCCTTGCATTGCGCACCAGCGCCTCCCAGAGGCCGCCGCCCTCGGCGCGGTTCAGCATGATCTCGACCGCTGCATCGCCCCGCCGGCCACGCAGCCGGGCCGGGATCACCCGCGTGTCGTTGACCACCATGAGGTCGCCCGGCCGCAGCAGCCCGGGCAGGTCGCGGATGACGCGGTCCGCCAGCCCGTCCTGCCCCACCTGCAGCAGCCGCGCCGCATCGCGCGGCCGCGCCGGCGACTGGGCGATCAGCTCCTCGGGCAGGTGGAAGTCAAAATCCTCGGTGCGCATGGGGCGGGGCGGTAGCCCGGTGGAGCGCGGAAGGCAACCGCGCCGCTCTCCGTGATGGTGCGATACGAAACGGTTTCAACGCTTGTGATAAATGTTGCGCCGGATATGCGGCAAACTTCCCTCGCGCAAACGGGAGGCAGGACGATGCAGGCGGCCAGCTTCGATGAGGTGCTGCTGGCGGTTCATGACGCGGTGCGGGACCCTGGCCTCTGGCCCGCCGCCCTGAGCGTCACGGCCGACCATCTCGGCGCCATCGGTGGCCTGCTGACGCGGCGGGCCGACGCCCTGGGCGGCGACGTCATCACGGTCGGCAAGCTCGATCCCGAGCTGGCCGAACTCTATCTCGAGCGTCACGCCCATGACTGCCAGGCCTGCGGGATGGGCCGGAGGACGGAGAGCAGTCCGCCGCCGGCAAGCTCCCACCGGCCCGAGGCCGAGGGCTGGCGCCGGCCCCCTCATGCCGAGATCCTGCTGCCGCGGTGGATCGAGGATCATCTCATGCTGAATTACGGGCCCTGGGGAGGCGGCCATGGCGGCGGGGGCCTGGCCTTCTGCCTGGAAGGGCGGCGCGCCGATGCGCCCGAGGAAACGTTGCGCCGCTTCACCCGCCTCGCGCCCCATTTCTGCCAGGCGCTCGACCTCGCCAATGCCCTCCAGGCCAGCCGCGCGGCAGAGCGGAGCCTCGCGGCCGCGCTCGAGGCCGCCCCGCATGCGGTGATGCTGCTCGATGCCGGCGGCCGGCTTCGCCATGCCAATGCCGCCGGCCAGGCGCTGCTGCAGCTGGGCGATGGCCTCCGCCTCCTGCCGGAGCCGGGGGGCACCGGCCGCCTCTCGACGAGGCTGCCCGCGGAGGCGCGGCGGCTGCACCAGCTGATCGGCCGCGCGATGGGGGCCGGGCATTGCGGGCGGATGCGGATCAGCCGGCCCTCCGGGGAGCCGGGCTGGCCGCTGCTGGTGACACCCTTGCCGGCGGCGCGCGGGGAGGCCGGCCGCCCGGTCGTCGCCCTGCTCGCCGGCGGCCCCGACACGCCGCCGGAGGCCGCGGCGCTGCGCGCCGCCTTCGGCCTCACCCAGGCCGAGGCGCGGGTGCTGCGCTGCATCGCCGCCGGGGCCGGCGTGCCGGGCACGGCCGCCGCGCTCGGCCTCTCGCCCGAGACGGTGCGCAGCCATCTCGCCCGCTGCTTCGACGCCACCGGCGCCCGCAGCCAGGCAGCGCTGGCCGCACTGGTCGCCCGGCTGCCCGGGGTCAGCGGACCCGGCTGAAGGCCTCCGCCAGGAACGCCGTCAGCGCGGACTCGGCCGCCTCCGTGGTCGGCCCATCCGGATGGACGGGGGTGGAGCCGCCGGCGGTCCAGCGGTGCATGGTGCCGGCCATCAGGTGGTCCCAGCCATAGGTGGCGCCCTCCAGGCGTTGCACCCGCGCGCCGAGGCCGGCGCAGGCCCCCGCCGGCTCCTCTGCCCCGGGCAGCAGCAGCAGGGCAGGGGCCTCGGGCGGCACCTCCTGTTCGGCGGCAAGGGCGGCGCAGTCCGGGTAGAGCCCGGCATGCGCGGCGAAGCCGGGCCGGCCGTCGCCGAATGCGGCATGGATCGCCGCCCGCCCGGCCGGCCCGAGGCCGATAACGGCTATGCGGCGCGGGTCGATCCGCTCATCCGCCTGCAGCGCCTCGTGCAGTTCCCGCAGCAGCCGGCCGAGGCGCAGCGGCGTCGGCGGCGGCGGCACCGCCGCGCCATCGAGCGAGAGCGGCTCCGGGTCGACCTCGATGCTGACCCAACCGCGGCCCAGCGCCACATCGGCGAGCCGAGCGGTGCGGCCGTCGAGCCCCGCCTCGTCCGGCACGATGATGACGGCCGGCAGCGCCCGGTGCGGCATCGGCGTCACCAGCATCAGGGCGATCCGCTGCGCCCGCCCCTGCGGCGGGGCGAGCAGCATGTCGAAGCTGTCGGTCAGCGGCTGGGCCCCGGCATGGCCGGGAGCGAGGAGCGTGGCCGCCAGCAGGGCAGGGGCGGCAAGGCGGGCGAGGTGGCGCATCGGGGTCCCTCCCATCGGCACCGGCATGGAAGCCTGGCCGCGGCCCGCCCGGCCTCCCCCGAACAGGGGAGAGATTCTTCGCATCCCCGTGAGGCGTCAGGGTTTCGTCACTGGCCCGGCCAGCCGCGCTTCGCTAGGGGGGTGGGCATGCGCTTCCTGCTCCTGCCTTTGCTGCTGTTGCTCGCCGGCCCCGCCGCGGCCGAGCCGCTCCGCTTCGTCGCCTTCGGCGACATGCCCTACTGCAACCGCGGCGCCGGCGCGGCCTGCGAGGCCGAGGTCACGCGGGTGGCGCAGCTGACGGAGGCGATCAACGCCCTGCGCCCCGCCTTCAGCATCTTCCTCGGCGACACCAAGGCCGGCGGCGAGGCCTGCACCGATGCGATCATCCTCGACCGCACCGCAGCCTGGTTCAACCTCCTCCGGGGCCCGCTGGTCTACACCCCGGGCGACAACGAGTGGACCGATTGCTGGCAGCCGCGCGCCGGCGGCTTCGACCCCATCGCGCGCCTAGCGCTGCTGCGCGCCCGCTTCTTCAGCGCGCCGGTGAGCCTCGGCGGCATGCCGATGCCGCTGCTGCGGCAGGCCGATCTCGACCCGGGCTTCCGCGCCTATCCGGAGAATGCCCGCTGGGAGCGCGACGGCGTCACCTTCCTCACCCTGCATGTGCCCGGCTCCGACAACAACCGGCCGCAGGATGGCAGACCCGGCACGCCCCCCGGCGCGGTGGCGGAGTACCCGGCCCGCAACGAGGCGAACCTGGCCTGGCTGCGCGAGGGCTTCGCCGCCGCGCGGGCGGCCGGCAGCCGCGCCGTCGTCGTGGCGATGCAGGCGGACCTGTACTACCGCGACCGCTGCGGCCGCGGCACCGTGGCCGGGCATGCCGACACACGGAACGCGCTCGCCGCCGCGGCGCGCGACTTCGCCCGGCCGGTGCTGCTGCTGCACGGCGACAGCCATTTCTGGCTGCGCGACAACCCGGTGCCGGAGGCACCGAACCTCACCCGCGTCATGGTCCCGGGCGATGGCGATACGCGCGCCGTGGCGGTGACGATCGACCTGGCGGCCGGCGAACCCTATCGCTTCGAGCTGATCGGCCCGGCCGACCGCATCGCCCAGCCTGGCTGCGGCTGAGTTTTTTTCTGCGGCCGCGTAACCAGGGCGGCACCGGCATCGAACCCTCCGGCACAACCAGGCTGGAGTTCCTGACGATGACGATGACGACAACGAGAATCCGTTTTTCCGCCCTGCTCGGGCTCGCGGTGCTCGCCGCGCCGGCCTTCGCCCTTGCCCAGTCCGCTCCGGTGCAACCGGGCCAGCGCATGCAGCTCGGCCCGATGATGGGCGATCGCGTGCTGCGCCAGGTGATGGTGAACGACGACAGCTCGGTCACCCTCGTCTACGACATGCGGCCCGGCCTGCCGCAGTCGCAGCGCGTGCTTCGGCTCGAGAATGTCAACGGCATGCTCGAAGTCATCTACGACACGGCTACGCCCACCATGCGCGTCGGCAATGACGGCGCGGTGCCGCGCCTTGCGGTCGGCAGCGGCAACATGATCGAGGTCCAGTACGACCGGAAGTAGCCGACGCCGCGCGGCGCCCCATCGGCGGGCGCCGCGCGGCAGGAGAATCCTGCCATGAACAAGACCTTGCTCCTCCGCCTCGTCGCCTGGGCTGCCGCGCTCTGGATCGCCGGCGAGTTCCTCTGGTACGAACAGTACAAGCTGACCGGCAACCAGGGCTCGATCGATGGCGTCTTCCAGCCTCTTGCCAACTGGTTCGGCGTTCCGGCACATGAGAAGCCGATCCGCCTCTTCGTCGCGTCGCTCGAGATCGTCGCCTCGCTGCTGGTGCTGCTGCCGCGGACCCGCACCTATGGCGCGCTCCTGGCACTCGGGCTGATGAGCGGGGCGATCTTCTTCCACACCATCGGCCCGATCGGCATCGACCCCTACGGCGACGGCGGCGGCCTGTTCAAGGAGGCTTGCTTCACCTGGACGATGGCGGCGCTGATCCTAGTTATCCAGCGCGAGGAGGTGCAGGCCCTCGCCACGCGCTTCAGCCTCCGCCTGCGCGCTGCCTGAGGGAGGCCGGCCATGCTGCAACGCCCGCCGCGCGACACGCGCCTCGACCTGCTGCGCGGCTGGCTGCAGCTGCAGATCTTCGCCTCGCATGCGCATGGCTCGCTGATCGGCGCCTGGGGGATCACGGCGGCCTGGGGCCTTTCCGACAGTTCCGAGCAGTTCCTCTTCCTGTCCGGCTTCGCCCTCGGCTCGGTCTTCGTGCTGAAGGAGCACCGCAGCGGCTGGCACGCCGCCTGCCGCGACCTGATGTGGCGGGTGGCGCGGCTCTACCGGACGCATCTGATCGTCGTTTGCGGCTTCGCCGCCCTCGTCATCGCCACCGAGATGGCTTTCCGCTGGCCGGGCGAGGCGGCGGCGATGGGCTGGTGCTGGCTGATCGCCGAGCCCTGGTTCGCCCTGCCGGGCGCGGCGACGCTGCTCTACCAGCCGGCATTCATGGGCATCCTGCCGGTCTTCATCCTTTGCATGCTCTTCCTCCCCGCGCTGATGCGCGGGATGGACCGCTTCGGCCCCGTCGCGCTGCTGCCGTCGCTCGCCCTTTATGCGGCGGTGCAGTTCTGGGGCTGGCACCTGCCCGGCCTCGGCGGGACGGAGGTGGAGTTCAACCCGCTCGCCTGGCAGATCCTCTTCGCCCTCGGCAGCTGGTTCGGCCGGCGGGCGCTGCTGCAGGGGCGGGCGGCCGAGCGTCACCCGGCGGTGCTCGCCGCGGCGGTGCTGGTGCTTCTGGCCGGGCTCTGGGTGCGGCTGGTCGAGCATGGGCTGATCGCCGGGCCCCCGCTCGACCTGCAGGCGCTGATGGGCAAGCAGGACCTCGCCTTCCCGCGCGTCCTGCATGCGCTGGCGCTGGCCTATGTCGTCGTGACGCTGGTGCCGCCGCGGCCGGTGACGCTGCGGTTCTGGCTGGCCCAGGCGCTGGCGGCGACGGGGCGGAACAGCCTCAACATCTTCTGCCTCGGCCTCTTCTTCTCCTACGCGGTGGCGAGCCTGTTCCGAGCCTTCCCTCATGCCGCGCCCTGGCTCGACCTGTCGCTGGTCGGCGGCGGGGCGTTGCTGCTGATGGGCATCGCCTCGATGGCCGAACGCCGGCAGGCGGAAGCGGCGGCGCGCTGAGGTCCTGCCCCCAAGGCGGAAGAGCCCGGCATCCTTCATCCCTGCCGAAGGAGCCGCCCGTGCCGCTGCAAGCCTGTCCCGCATCGCCACCACCAGCTTCCATTGCCGGGACGTGACGGCGCGCTGCGTCGTGGTGGTCCGCTGAAACGGCATACGCCTGGCAGGCGAGGGCAACGTCGGGCGCTACGCGTACCGCAAGCACGCGCCGATGCCGCCGTCTTCCGCAACCACCTGCCTTCGCCAGCGCGCTCACGCGCCGCGCGCACCCGAGCATTCTGCCGATCGGCCAGGCCGAGCTCGGCACCATGCTACGCACCGCCCTGGACCTTGCCTGTTCCGGCTTCGCCTTCGACCCGGCCGAAGGCGAACGGCCCGCCGACGTCGTCGACGGCAACTCGATCCTCGTCACGGCGAACCACGGCGTCGCGGCGGCTGACCGCACCGCGGCCAAAGCTTCCGACCGGCAGCACGAGATGGAGCGCGTGGCTCAGGCGCAGCTCTACGCCATGTGGAGATGGAAGCCCCGTAGCCGGCGATCGAGGGCACCAGCCCCGCCTGCCGGCACAGCTCGACCAGCTATGGCGACCGCTCCCATGCCGACTGACACTTCCCGTCGCCGGAGCGGATCCTCGACCGCCGCGAGCCCGACTGCGAGGGTTGACGCGGCATGTCCGAAGCTTCAGCCATTGTCACGCAGCCGTGCTGATCCCGGCGCTGCGCGGACGCCTAGCTTGAAGGGGCGGCGGACGACGCCGCACAGCAAGGCATCCGCCCATGCAGACCGATACGAGACCCCACCCCTATGTCGACGCCTTCATCGCCAGCCTGGTGCCGCGCCAGGTGGCGCTCGGCCATCTGAAGGACCCGCCTGCGCCGCCTGCCCTGCCCCTGCCGCCTGGCTCGCCGGAGGCGGAGCGGCTGCTCCACCTGCTGCTTGGCGCCGACCATGACTTGCGGGACGACCATGCCAAGGCCGGCGCGGTGCACTTGGCCCTGGCGGAGATGCGCCTCCGCCGCCTCATCGCCGAGAAGGGGCTGACGCCCTCGCTCGAAGCCGCGACCAGCGGCCTCCATGCAGCGCAGGAGGAACTGGCGGCCGGCCGTACCGCCCGCGCGCTCTCGGCCGTTGGCGACGCCGTCCGGGCCATCCACGCCGGGCGCTGACCCGGGACCTTGCCGGCTGGGCGGCTTTCGCCTCCCATGCCCGGCATGGACCCTGTCGACACCCTCCTCACCGAGGCTCGCCTGCCGGATGGGCGCACCGGCATGGCCGTCGCCTGCGCCGGCGGCCGCGTCGCCGCCATCCTGCCGCCCGGCGCCCCGCTGCCCCCGGCCGCGGCGACCCATGCGCTCGGTGGCCAGCTCCTGCTCCCCGGCCTGACCGACGGGCACCTCCATCTCGACAAGACGCTGATGGGCCTGCCCTGGATGCCCCATGCGGCCGGCCCCACGCGGGCCAGCCGCATCGAGAACGATCAGCGGCTCATGCCGCACCTCCCGCTCTCCCCCGCTGAGCGTGCCGGCCACCTCATCCGCCGCTGCGCCGCGCAGGGGACGGCGCTGATCCGCACCCATGCCGACATCACCCCCACCTTCGGCCTCTCCATGCTAGAGGGCATCCTCGAGGCGCGCGCGGCGCATGCCGACCGGGTGCGCATCCAGACCGTAGCCTTTCCCCAGGCCGGCGTGGTGACGGCGCCGGGGACGGAGGCGTTACTCGACACGGCGCTGCGCGAAGGCGCGGACCTGCTCGGCGGCCTCGACCCCTGCGAGGTGGACCGCGACCCGAAGGGCCAGCTCGACATCCTCTTCCGCCTGGCGGAGCGGCATGGCGTCGGCCTCGATATCCACCTGCATGAGGCGGGCGAGCTCGGCCTCTTCTCCCTCGCCGAGATCGCGGCGCGGACCCGGGCGCATGGCATGCAGGGGCGCGTGGCGATCAGCCACGGCTTCTGCCTCGGTGCCCTGACGGAAAGCCGGCTGGCAGCGGCGGCCGCGATGATGGCCGAGGCGGGGATGGCGCTCGTGAGCCACGGCGCCGGCGGTGCTCCCCTGCCGCCGCTGCTGCGGCTGCGCGCCGAGGGTGTCCGCGTCTTCTGCGGCAACGACAACCTGCGCGACCTCTGGAGCCCCTATGGCACCGGCGACATGCTTGAACGCGCCGCCATCATCGGCTGGCGGCTGGATGCGCGGACGGACGAGGCTCTGGCCGAGGTCTTCGACATGGTGAGCGCGGCCGGGGCGGCGGTGATGGGGGAGGAGGCGCCGGCCCTGGCGGTGGGCGCGCCGGCGCATCTCTTTGCGGTCCCGGCCGAGACGGTGGGGGAGGCGATCGGGGCGCATCCGGCCCGAGGAATAGTTGTGTTCGAGGCACGGGTCGTGAGCCAGGGCTGACGCTTCGCCCAAGGGTTTTGTCGTAGCCTTGTTCCACAATCATGTGGTGAGGGTGCACCGAAGTCGTTACGTTCCTTCAGGGGCCGGCGCATCCGGACCGGGGAAGCGCCACGCCGATGCTCAACGAGAACCTCTCCATCGCCGACTTCTACAAGCTCCGCAAATCCGACCAGGGCGGCTTTGCCAAGTGGCGGATCGAGACGCTGCCCAAGGGCATGCTGCTCTTCAAGCTGACCAAGGGCGACGCGCCGGAGACGCAATACGGCGTCAGCCCCTGGTGGTCCGCGGTGAAGCCCTTCAAGGAGGATTACGAGGGCGCGCTCGGCCGCTACCAGCAGGCCAGGCTCAACGGCATCGACATGAGCGCCATGGTGCGCTTCATGTCGGCGGTGCGGATCGACTGGAACGACCTCGACAACTACGTCCAGATCGAGCTGAAGACCGATGCCCGCGGCTTCTGGGGCACCTATACGCCGCAGCCCAAATGGAGCGAGCCCAAGTACAACCTGGCCGATATCCGCGCCCGCAAGGCGAAGGAAAGGGAGGTCGCGGGCGGCTCCATGATGTTCGACGTCCTGGGCGGGCTGGAGGCCTGGCAGCTCTTCATTCCGAACCTGAAGGACGAGCACATCAAGCGCGCCTCGGTCATCTCGGCGCATGACATGACGGCGCTCGGGATGGCCCTCGGCCTCGTCTGAGGCGAGGCGGGTGGGCGGCGCCTGCCCAAGCCCTGCCCCGCGCTGCCCAACCAGCAGGCAAAGCGCACCACATGTCCCGGATTCCTGCGCGATGCACCCGTGGACAGCGCGCAAGGTCATGCCATGCTCCGCGCCGCAACCGGGGAGAGGCTTCCGCATGAGACTGGCCTGGATGGCGGCGCTGGCCGCGCTGTCGCTCACCTGCCCAACCCTGGCCCAGGTCCCGGCCAGCCTGCCCGCGGGTCCCAGGGTCTCGGTCGTCGCCGTCACCCAGCCCCTGCCGACCCAGCCGCAATACACCCGCGTCGACATCCCCGTGTTGCGGGAGGAGGTCGGCCAGCGCAGCGGCGGCCGGATCGAGGTGCAGCTCTCGACCCATGCCGAGCGCAACCTTTCCGGCACGGAGCTTGTGCGCCTCGTCCGCTCCGGCCAGGCGGATATCGGCGCCGGGACGCTGTCCACCCTCTCAGGCGATGTTCCGATCCTCGACATGCTCGACCTTGCTGGCCTCGCCCCCGATATCGGGGTGGCGAAGCGCATCGCCGAAGCCATGCTGCCCGTCGCCAACCGGGACCTGGAGCGCTTCGGCGCCCGTCTGATGGTGATCTATCCCTTCCCGGCGCAGGTGGTCTTCTGCCGCGCGCCCTTCGCCAGCCTCGCCGACCTGCGCGGGCGGAAGATCAGGACTTTCGGCAATTCGCTGGTGGATTTCTTCACCGCCCTCGGCGCCCAGCCCGTTTCGATCGGCTTCCCCGAGGTCTATTCGGCGCTCGAGCGCGGCGTGGTCGATTGCGCCATCACCGGCAGCGGCAGCGGGGTTGCCGCCCGCTGGCCGGAGGTCACGACGCATATCTCGAACCTTCCCGTCTCCTGGGCGCTGGCCGGCTACATCGTGAACATCGCCTGGTGGAACCGGCTGGACCCGCAGGTGCGTGCCTTTCTCGAAGGCGCCCTGCGCGAGGTGAGCGACCGGCAGTGGGAGCTCGGCGCCGCCGCGACGCGGGACGGCATCGACTGCGCCATCGGCAAGGCGGAGGCTTGCCGCATCCATACGCTCGCCACGCGGCCGATGACCGAGGTGCCGGCGACCCCCGCCGACAGCGCCGCGCTCCGCGAAATCCTGGAGAAGACCGTGCTGCCCGGCTTCGTCCGCCGCTGCGGCGCCCGTTGCGGCGAGACCTATAACCAGGTGATCGCGCCAGTTGCCGGCATCCGGTTCGGCGGGTGAGGCGGCTGCGGCGGGGCGTCGCCGCGCTCGCGGCGGGGATGGCCTATGTTGCGGGCTGGAATTACCTGGCCTGCGCCGCCTTCATCACCCTCGACATCCTGGGGCGAAGCCTGCTCGGTGTCTCCTCCGCCGCGACGGTCGAGGTGACGGGCTACATGCTCGCCGGCGGCATCGCATGGGCGCTGGCGCATACCCTGGCGCAGCGGGCGCATATCCGCGTCGATGTCTGGGTGAATCGCCTGCCGCTGCGGCTGCGGGCGATGCTGCACCTGCTCTCGCTGCTGTTGCTCGGCCTCTTCGCCGCCTTCTGCGCCTGGGCGGCCTGGTCGCTGGTGGATGAGAGCATCCTGTTCGATGCGCATGACAACAGCGCGCTGCGCGTGCCGCTGATGGTGCCGCAGGGCATCTGGGCCTTCGGCATCCTTGCCTTCTGCGCCATGATCCTGGTCCTGGCGCTCGAAGGCACCCTCGCCCTGCTGGCAGGCCGGCCTGAGGAGCTGGACCGCCTGCTCGGGTCACGGACCATCGGCGACGAGGCGGCGGAGGCGCTCGAAGCCGTCGAGATGGCGCGCAAGCCATGATCGCCGTCGCCCTGATGCTGGTGCTGCTCGGCGTCGCCGTCTTCGCTGCCGCGACGGGCGGGCAGGCGGTGCCGGTGGCGGAGATCCTCGCGCTGACCGGCGCCTTCCTCGTCTTCTTCGGCGCCGGCGTCTATGTCGCGGCGGTGCTCGGCCTGCTCGGCGTGCTGATCGGCCTCACCTTCTCCGACCGACCCTGGTGGGCCTTCGCCGGGCAGACGCTCTGGGGCCCGTCCTCGAATTTCGTGCTGGTGGCGGTGCCGCTCTTCCTGCTGATGGGGGAGATCCTGCTGCGCGCCGGCCTGTCGGACCGGCTGTACCGCGCGCTCAACGTCTGGCTGAACCGGCTGCCGGGCGGCCTGCTGCACACCAACATCGCCTCCTGCGCCGTCTTCTCGGCGATCTCCGGCAGCTCGGTGGCGACGGCGGCGACCATGGGCTCCGTCGCGCTGCCCTATTTCAACAACTCGGCCTACAGCCAGCGGATGGTGCTCGGCTCGCTCGCGGCCGGCGGGGCGCTCGGCAACCTGATCCCGCCGGGGATCACCTTCATCATCTACGGCCTCATCACCGAAACCTCGGTCGGCGCGCTCTACATGGCGGCGCTGCTGCCGAGCCTCCTGGTGACGGGCCTCTTCATCCTCGTCATCACCATCCACGGCCTGCGCCACCCGCTCCCCAAGCCGGAGCGCCTGCCGCCTGCGCGGAAGCTTCGCGCGCTGACCGATCTGGTGCCGACACTGCTGCTGATGGTGCTGGTGCTCGGCTCGATCTATGCGGGCTTCGCCACGCCGACCGAGGCGGCCGCCCTCGGCGTGACGGGCGCCGCCGTCTTCGCCGCCATCGAGGGCAAGCTCTCGTTCCGCCTGCTGAACGCCAGCGCCGAGGCCACGGCGCGCAACACGGCGCTGCTCGGCCTCATCATCTTCGGCGCCTACTTGCTGAACTACCTGCTGACGACGATCAACGTGCCGCAGGCGCTCGCCGGCTTCATCGGCGGCCTGCCCCTGCCGCCCTGGGCCATCATGGCGGCGATCCTGGCGCTCTACCTGGCGCTCGGCACCTTCATGGAGGGCTTCTCCATGATCATCACCACGGTCCCGGTCGTCTTCCCCGTGGTCCGCGCCCTGGGCTACGATCCCATCTGGTTCGGGGTGATCGTCACGATGCTGGTGGAGATCGCGCAGATCAGCCCGCCGGACGGCACGGTGATGTATGTCCTGCAGGGGATGCGGCCGAAGCCCGGGCCCATCACCGATGTCTTTGCGGGTGTGATGCCCTTCCTCGGGGCCTATCTTCTGGCGGTGGTGCTGATGATGATCTGGCCCGATATCGCGCTGTGGCTGCCGCGGGTGATGGGATGAGCCCGGCCGATCGTCCGAGCGAGGGCGTGAGTCGGCTGCCCGGCGATGCGCGCCCGATCCGCATCGCCGTCGATATCGGCGGCACCTTCACCGATCTCCAGGTCTTGGATGCCCGTGACGGCGCCGTCCGTGCCTGGAAGACGCCGACGACGCCGGAGGATCCTTCCATTGGCCTGCTGCGCGGCGTGACCGAGGCCGCCGGCCGCTTCGGTTTCGCCCTACCCGAGGTCGGGCTGCTGCTGCACGGCACCACCATTGCCACCAATGCGGTGCTGGAGCGCAAGCTCGCCCGCGGCGTGCTGCTGACCACGGCAGGCTTCGAGGATGTGCTGGAGATCACCCGCCATGTCCGGCGGGAGCTCTACAAGCTCGACCTCGATCCGTTCCCCTGCCTGATCGAGCGCGACCGCCGCCTCGGCGTGCCGGAGCGCATGCGTGCTGACGGCACGGCCGAGCAGCCGCTCGACGAGGCGGCGATGCCTGGGCTGCTCGCGCAGCTCGATGCGCTGGGAGCGGAGGCGGTCGCGGTCAGCCTGCTGCACAGCTACGTCAACCCGGCGCATGAGCAGCAACTGAAGGCGCTGCTCGCGGCTGCCCGGCCAACCTTGCCCATCTCGCTGTCCTCGGAGATCAGCCCCGAGATCCGCGAGTACGAGCGCAGCAGCACCACCGTGCTGAACGCCCTGCTGATGCCGGTGGTGAAGGCCTATCTCGACCGGCTGGAGGCGCGGCTCGGGGAAGGGGGCTTCCATCCGCTGGTCTTCCTCGTGCAGAGCAATGGCGGCGTCTGCAGCCTGCGACAAGCAGCCGGGCAGCCGGCGCGGCTGCTGCTCTCCGGCCCTTCGGGCGGCGCGCTGGCTGCGGGCCGCATCGCCGAGCTGCTCGCCCGGCCGAACCTCGTCGCCGTCGACATGGGCGGCACCAGCTACGACGTCTCCGTGGTGCAGGGCGGCCGCGTCTCCGTCGTCACCCAGGGCGAGATCGACCGCCTGCCGGTGCGGCTGCCGATGGTCGAGATGCGCACCATCGGCGCCGGCGGCGGCTCCATCGCCGGCGTCGACGGCGGCGGGCGGCTGACCGTCGGCCCGCGCAGCGCCGGGTCCCGCCCCGGCCCCGTCGCCTATGGCCGCGGCGGGACGGAGCCGACAGTGACGGATGCCAACCTCGCCCTCGGCCGGCTCGATCCGGACTACTTCCTCGGCGGCATGATGAAGCTCGACATGCCATCGACGCGCGAGGCCATCGCCGCCAGGGTCGGCACGCCGCTCGGCCTTTCGGTCGAGGAGGCCGCCCAGGGGATGCTGACCGTCACCAATGCCAATCTCGGCGCGGCGGTGCGGCTCTCGCTCTTCGAGAAGGGGCTCGACCCGCGCGACTTCGCGCTGCTCTCCTTCGGCGGCGCCGGCGGGCTGCATGCGACGGACGTGGCGGCGGAGATGGGCATCCGCGAGGTGATCTTCCCGCGCGAGCCCGGCACGCTCTCCGCCTACGGCATCCTCTACAGCGACCTCGTGCAGGACATCGCCCGATCCCGCGTCATGCCCGCCGTGCCGGCGAGCCTGCCTGCCATCGAGAAGAGCATCGCCGCCCTCCGCGCCGAGGCCGAGGCCGGCCTTGCCCGCGACGGCGTGCCGCCCGATCGGCGCGAGGTCGCCGTCGCCGCCGACATGCGCTACCACGGCCAGGCCTTCGAGCTGCTGGTGCCCTGGCCGGAGACGCCGGACCTCGCCGCGCTGCTCGCCCGCTTCCATGCCATGCACCGCCAGCGCTTCAGCTACTCCGACGAGGGGGAAGCGGTGGAGATCGTCACGCTCCGTGCCATCGCCACCGGCCGTCTGCCCAAGCCGGAGGCGACGGAGCCGAGTCCGGCGGCGCGGCCCTCGTTGAAGGGCAGGCGCCGCATCTTCACGGATGGCGCCTGGCGCGACCTGCCGGTCTGGGACCGCGAGGGGCTGAAGCCCGGCGAGCGCGTCACCGGTCCCGCCATCGTGGAGGAACCCTTCGCCACCCACTGGATCGGCTCCGGCTGGAGCGCCGCGCTCGGCGCCGCCGGCGCCCTCATCGCCAGGAGCGACGCATGACCCTCGGGCCCATCGAGATCGAGGTCATCCGTAACGCGCTGACCGCCGCGGCGGCCGAGATGGACGTCACCGTCTGGCGGACCAGCCGCAGCACCATCGTGCGCGAACTGCTCGACTATTCGACCGCCGTCTTCGATGCGGAGGGCAACAACCTCGCCCAGTCCGCCCGCATCCCGAGCCACCTCAATAGCATGTCGCATTTCCTGCGGGAGATTCTCGACCGCTACGTCGATCCCGCGACCTGGGGGCCGGATGACGTCGTCATCTCCAACGACCCCTATTGCGGTGGCCAGCACCTGCCGGACATCTGCGCCTTCAAGCCCGTCTTCCACGAGGGGCGGCGCATCGCCTTCGTCGGTACACTATGCCACCATATCGATGTCGGCGGCCTCGTCGCCGGCAGCTACGCGGCGAAGGCGATCGAGATCTTCCAGGAAGGCCTCCGCATCCCGCCGCTGAAGCTGATCGAGAAGGGCGTCCGCAACGAGGGTGTCTGGGCGATGATCCGGCAGAACATCCGCAAGCCGGACCTGCTGCTCGGCGACCTGCAGAGCCAGATCGCCTCGCTCGAAGTGGGCGCCGCTGCCCTCCGCCGCCTCGCCGGACGCTACGGCGCCGAAGATATGCTCGAGGCCGGCCGCCGCATCCTCGACATGAGCGAGCAGGCGATGCGCGCCGCCATCGCCCGCATGCCGGACGGCACCTACGAGTTCACCGACTGGCTCGACGACGACGGCATCGACCTCGGCAAGCCGGTCAGGCTGCATGTCGCGCTGACCATCGCCGGCGATGCCATCTCGGTCGATCTCTCCGGCTGCTCGCCCCAGGTGCAGGGACCGACCAATGCGACACTCGCCAGCAGCAACGCGGCGGTGATGTTCGCCGTCATGTGCGCGAGCGACGAGCCCTTCGCCGCCAATGCCGGCTGCTACCGCCCGGTGACGACCATCGCGCCGGAAGGCTCGGTGGTGAATACCCGGGCGCCGGCGCCCGTCGTCCACCGCATCGCCGTCACCCACCGGCTGCTGAACGCCATGTTCGGCGCGCTGCACCAGGCGGTGCCGGACCGCATTCCGGCGGCCTATTACGGCAATTCCTATGTCTGCACCTTTCAGACCGTTGCGGCGGACGAGAAGCGCGAGGTGCTGGTCGAGATCGAGATCGGCGGCACCGGGGCGCACCCGAGGAAGGACGGCGTGAACGCCCTCTCGGCCGGGATGCACAACAACAGCAACATCCCCGTGGAGATGATCGAGGCGCAGGCGCCGCTGACCATCACCCGCTACGTGCTGCTGCCCGATTCCGGCGGCGCGGGCGAACATCGCGGCGGGCTCGGCCTGCTGCGCGAATGGCGCATCGACAGCCCGCGCTGCTTCTTCACGGCCAATATGGACCGCTTCGTCCACGCCCCCTACGGCCTCGCCGGCGGGGCGCCCGCCAGCACCGGCAAGCTGGTGCTGACGCGCGACGGCACCGAAAGCCTGATGCCGCCGAAATCCGACAACGTGCCCTTGCAGCGCGGCGACCGCATCCGGCTCGAGACCTCCGGTGGCGGCGGCTTCGGCGACCCCGCGCGCCGCAGCCCCGAGGTCGCGGCGCGAGACGTGGCGCTCGGCTACGTCACGCCAGCAGGCGTCGGGTGAAGCGGCGCGAGGTGCGGAACATCGGCCGCACCCGCTCCGTCCAGGGTGTCGAGCGCGCGGTGATCCATTCCGGAGTCTGGTTCGCCTCCGGCCGCTCGAAGCGGTAGGCGGCGAGCAGGTTGGGCGCGCCGCCATCCAGCCGCCGGTAGCGCGTGCCGCCGATGCAGCCGGGGCAGCTCGTCAGCATCGGCAGGTGCTCGCGCTCGTACCAGTCGAAGATCGCCGGCAAGTCCGCCTCGGCGATATCGAGCTCGACCGTGTAGAGGAAGGGCGCCGGCCGCGACACGTCGCCGAGCGAGGCGATGAAGCCATAGGGGATGCCGCCCTGCTCCTCCGGCGGCGCCTCCAGCCAGTGCCAGATATCGGCCTCGTTCTCCAGGTCCTGGTAGCGCAGCCCGGCGCCCCGGCCTTGCTGGATCAGCAGATCGGCCATTCTGTTTCCTCCGCTCCGGCGGCAGTATCGGCCCGGGCACGGCAGGGAGGAAAGCCATGGCACGGGTCGCGGTCATCGGCGCGGGGACGATGGGGCATGCGCTGGCGCTGGTCTTCGCGCTCGGCGGGCATCAGGTGCGCCTCACCGACAGCAATGAGGCGACGCTCGCCCGCGCGCAAGGGCTGATGGAGAAGGCGCTCGCGACGCTGGTCGAGGGCGGCGAAGCGCCGGCGGACTGGACCTCGGCGCATCTTGCCCAGGCCGTCACCCGGCATGCCGACCTTGCCACCGCGGTGGACGGCGCCGAGCTGGTCGTCGAGGCGATCATCGAGACGCCGGAGGCCAAGCGCGCGCTCTTCGCCCAGCTCGACGCCCTGACGCCGGCCGAGGCGGTGATCGCCAGCAACACCAGCCATCTCGACGTCTTCCCGCTGATTCCCGAGTCGCGACAGGCGCGGGCGCTGATCGCCCATTGGTACACGCCGCCCTATCTGGTGGACCTCGTCGACGTCATCCCCGGCCCAAGTTGCGAGCAGGCTGCCGTCGAGGGCGTGATAGACATGCTGCGGGCCATGGGCAAGCAGCCGCTCGGGCTGAAGAGGTTCGTCCCCGGCTATGTCGCCAACCGCATCCAGGCCGCGATCGGGCTCGAAGTGCAGCACCTGCTCGATGAGGGCGTGGCGACGGCGCCCGAGATCGACGCCGCCATCATCCACGGCCTCGCGCTGCGGCTGCCGATCCTCGGCGTCTTCGCCAAGGCGGATTTCACGGGCCTCGCCTTGTCCCAAGCGATCCTCGCCAACAAGAGCTACGCGCCGCCCCCGGTGCGCGGGCGGAGCGAGACGCTCGACAAGCTCGTGGCCGAGGGCCGCACCGGCGTCCTCGCCGGCGCCGGCTATTACGACTGGCCGGGCGACCCGGCGGCGCTCTTCGAGGCGCGCGACCGCCGCCTCATTGCACTGAAGCAGGCGTTGCGGGAGATCGGCACCATGGCCGGGCTGGAGCGCGGCGCATGATCCGCTACGACCTTGCGGGCAGGACGGCGCTGGTGACCGGCGCCGCCTCCGGCATCGGCCTCGCCCTCGTCACCCAGCTCGCCCGCAACGGCGCGCGGGTCGCGCTCAATCACCTGGCCGAGGATCCGCGCGGGCCGGACCAGGTCGCCCGGCTTCGCGCCGAGGGCCTCGACGTCATCGCCGCGCCCGGCGATGTCGGCGATGCGGCGGGCGGGCCACGCATGGTGGAGCAGGCCATCGCCGATCTCGGCCGGCTCGACTTCCTTGCCAACAATGCCGGCACGCCCGGCAGCCGGACCAGCATCGCCAGCCATGAGCTCCACCGCATCACGGAGGAGCTGTGGGGGGTGCTGCTGCAGGTGAACCTCCTCGGCGTCTTCCGCTGCACCAAGGCGGCCGCGCCGGCGCTGAGGGCGTCCGGCGGCGCGGTGGTCAACACCGCCTCCATCGCGGGGATGAGCTCGCCCGGCTCCTCCATGGCCTATGGCGCGACCAAGGCTGGCGTCATCAGCCTGACGAAGAACCTGGCGCGTGCGCTCTCGCCCGAGGTGCGCGTCAACGCCGTCGCGCCCGGTGCCGTGGACAGCGCCTGGATGATCGAATGGACCAACGAGCAGCGCAGCAGCAGCATCGACAAGGCCCTGCTCAAGCGCCGCTGCACGCCGGACGACCTGGCGGAGGTGATGCTCTTCCTGCTCGCTGGCGCCGCCATGGTGACGGGCCAGACGGTCGTCGTGGATGGCGGGCTGACGCTCAGCGGCTGAGCGCGACCGTCGAAGGCCGTTGCGGCCTGAGACGTGAATCGCGCGATCAGGCTTGCGGCAGGACCACCACGGTGCCGCGCTTGGTGCCGGACTGCACGGCCTCGTGCGCGGCCGCCGTCTCGGCCAGCGGGAAGGCGGCGGCGATGCGGTGCAGCCGCGGCGCCTCCCGCAGCCAGGCGGTGATCTCCTCCATCGCCTGGCGCCGCGCGGCGGCGGGCGCGCTGTTCAGCACCACGCCGCGCAGGTTGACGTTTCGCCGCATTAGCACGGCGGAGACGGGGATGGCGGGGGAGGGGCCGCCGCGGCTGGCATAGCCGATGACGCTGCCGTTCAACGCCACCACTTCCGACCAGAGGGCGAGATTGCCGGCGACATCGACCTCGACGATGCGGTCGACGCCGCCCGTCGCCGCCATGATCCGCGCCGCGCAATCCGGCGCGCGGTAGTCGAAGACCGCATCCGCCCCGGCGGCGGCCGCGTCCTCGCTCTTCCACCCGCCGCTCGCCGTGGCGCCGACCCAGGCTGCGCCGCCCCAGCGGGCGAGCTGCACCGCGTAATTGCCGACCGCCCCGCCGCCGCCCGAGACCAGCACGCGCAGCCCGCGCACCGGCCCGTCGGCGAAGAGGCAGCGATGCGCCGTCATCGCCGGGATGCCGAGGCAGGCGCCGGTCTCGAAGGGGATGGCCTCCGGCAGCGCGATGACATTCTCCGCCGGTACGCAGGTGAATTCCGCCGCTGTGCCGAAAGGGCGCCCGCGCTGCGCGTTGTAGAGCCAGACGCGCTGCCCCAGCAGCCCGGCCGGTGCGCCCTCGCCGAGCGCCTCCACCACGCCCGCGCCGTCGCTGTTTGGGATGATCAGCGGCCACTCATTGGCGTAGGAGGTCCCGGCCCGCCGGTAGGTATCGGCCGGGTTGACCCCGGAGGCCTCGAGCCGCACCCGCACCTCGCCCGGGGCCGGCTCGGGCAGGGGCCGCTCGCCGAGCAGCAAGACCTCCTGTGCCGGGCCCGTCCGCGTGTACCAGACGGCCCGCATCAGCCGAGGGCCACCGCGCATTCGATCTCGAGCAGGAATTCCGGCACCGGCAGCGCGGCGACGACGCAGGTGGTCCGCGCCGGCAGGTGCTCGGGCGGGAAGGCGGCGGCGTAGAGCCGGTTCATCTCCCGCACATCCCCGGCCCGGGTCAGCAGAACGTTGGTCTTGACGACATGGGCGATGTCCGTCCCCGCCGCGGCGAGGATGGCGTGCAGCGACCTCATCACCTCGGCGAATTGCGCGGCGAAGTCGCCGACCGCGAGGTTGCCATCCGGCGCGAAGGGCCCGATGCCGGAGACGTAGAGCGTCCGGTCGTGCCGCACCGCGACCGAGAGGGGCGGGAAGGGGCGCCCGTCCGTCGGCGGGGCGAAGCGCTCGATATGCGCCATCTCAGGCCGCGCAGCGCACGAGCCTGCCGGGCAGCGCCCCCGTCGCCTCGCCATGCCGGTAGGTGACGGCGCCGGCGACGATGGTCGCCTCGTAGCCGCGGGCGCGTTGCATCAGGCGCCGCCCGCCAGCCGGCAGGTCGTAGAGCATCTCCGGCCGGTCGAGCGCCAGCGCGTCGAGGTCGATGACGTTGATGTCGGCGCGCATCCCGACGCGCAGCAGCCCGCGGTCGGGGAGGCCCGCCGCCCGCGCCGTGTCGCTCGTCTGCCGCCGGATCAGCTCCTCGATCGGCAGGCCGCGCTGCTTGCCCCAGTAGCTCAGCAGGAAGGTCGGGAAGCTGCCGTCGGAGATGAAGCCGACATGCGCCCCGCCGTCCGAGAGGCCGACGATGGTGTTCGGGTGCCGCAGCAGCTCGCGCGAGGCATCGAGCGTGAAGTCGGCATAGTTGGTCAGCGGGCAGAAGAGGAAGTTCTGGCCCTCATTCGCCAGCAGCATGTCGTAGGCAACCTCCTCCGGGCTGCGGCGCTGCCGCGTCGCCTCGGCGGCGACGCTGGTCTCGCGGTGCGGCGCATAGTCGGGCGGGTCGCCGAAGGGGAACATCCGCTCGAAGGAGAGCCGGGTGATGAGCGGGAAATTGCTCCCCGCGATCCGGTCATCGGCGAGGATGCGCGCCCGCACCGCCGGGTCCCGCATCGCGGCGACGCGCTCCGGCACCGGCAGGTGGGCGATCGCCTTGTAGCTTGGCGCCCCGCTGAAGGGGTTCTGGCTGCCGAGCAGCCCCATGAGGATGCCGATCGGCCGCGGCGGGAAGACCGGGCGGATATTCACCCCCTCCGCCGCCGCCTTGTTGGACAGCGCCAGCAATTCGCGCCAGACCTCCGTCCGGTCGTGCCGGGCGGTGAGGGAGAAGACCATGGGCCGCCCGCAGGCCTCGGCGACGCGCCGCAGCATGGCGAATTCGGTGGCGGCATCCGGGAGGTTGAAGTCCGAGACTACTTCGAGGAAGCCGGCGCCGACCTCCTTCAGCCCGAGCGCGATTCCCGTCAGCTCGTCCTCCTGTGCACGGAGCGTCGGCGTCGGGTCGCCCTTCAGCGTCTTGTGGCTGATGGTCCGGCTGGTCGAGAAGCCGAAGGCCCCGGCCCGCACCGCCTCCGCCACGATCTGCCGCATGGCGGCGATGTCGCCCTGGTTGGCCGGCTCCAGCGCCAAGGCCCGCTCGCCCATGACATAGACGCGGACGGCGGCATGCGGGACGAGGGCGCAGATGTCGATGTCGCGCGGCTTGCCATCGAGCACGGCGAGATACTCGGCGAAGCTCTCCCAGGTGAAGTCGAGGCCCTGGGACAGGACGGGTGCGGGGATGTCCTCCACCCCCTCCATCAGCTCTATGAGCTGCATCTCCTGCCCCGGACGGACAGGAGCGAAGCCGACGCCGCAATTGCCCATCACCGCGGTGGTGACGCCATGGATGGCCGAAGGCGCCAGATGGCTGTCCCACACCGCCTGGCCGTCGTAATGGGTGTGGATGTCGACGAAGCCCGGCGTTACCAGCCTTCCGGTGGCGTCGATCTCCTCCCGCCCGGGCGGGAGGTCCGGGCCGATGGCGCTGATCCGCCCGCCGCTGACCGCAAGATCGGCGACATAGCCCGCACCGCCGCTGCCATCGACGATGGTGCCGCCGCGGATGACCAGATCCTCTGCCATGGCCCGCTTCCTTCCTCGTCTTGCTTGGAAGGAAGCCTAGGCCCGGCAGGCTGGGGTGGGAAGCCTGGAGCGGATCGCCCGGGGACGGCTTCGTCCGAGGGCCTCATTTGCGCCAGAAACAACAGCCTGGAGCATCCCCGGTGACGCCGCGGCAACCGGGCATGCCCTAGTCGGGCATCGCAGCTGCCTCGTAGCCGACCGGCACGGCGCCCCGCTGCGACGGCGCCAGCACCGTCCGCAGCTGCGCCAGCATCGCCTGGGCCGCCTCGCCGAGCTCCGCCTCGGGACCGGCCACGGCCTCCACCGCGGCCAGCGCCCGGGCTCGCTCCTCCGCCCCCGGCAGCAGCCGGGCGAGGGTCGCCAGCGCCTCGACCGGCGCCATGCTGGCGAGCACCGTCTGGCGGCGGATCATGGCCTGGCGCTCCTCAGGCGTCATGGCTGCGAAGGGCTGCTCCGTCGTCAGCATGGCGTTGGAGCGCACGAGGCGGGAGCGCCGCACGCCACCCCGGGCCCGGGCGAGCAGGACCATCATGCGAATGACCGCCGCCGCGTAGCCGCCCTCGCCGATATGGGCCAGCGCCTCGCGCAGCTCGGGCGCCGTCGCCTGGGGCTCCGGCGGCGGAGCCTCGGGCGGCTCGGCCTGCGCCACGCCCCAGGTGCCGAGCGCGCCGTAGAGGGCGTGGAAGGCGTATTCCGTCCAACCGTCGCGGATGTCGCGGTAGAGGTCGAAGCTGCGCTCCACCCCATCCGCCCACATCCTCTCCCAGGCGAGGAAGGGGTTGCCCGGCGCCACCGCCGCCCGCTGCGCCCGCGCCTGCTCGGCGAGCGGCGCGACCGGCGCCATCAGCGGGTTGCGGTCGCTGAAGAGGGTGCGCCGCAGCCGCATGGGATGCATCTGCCGGCGCAGCTCCGCCGTCCGCTCGGTGGTGACCTGCCGGACCAGCGGCGCGGCGAACAGGTCATAGACCGACTGGTTCAGCGCCGAGATGCGGGCGACGGCCGGGAAGGCCTCGTTCTTCGCCTCGCCGCTGCGGGCGCGGATGTCGGCCATGGTCCGCTCCTTGAGCTCGACCTGCCAGCCGCCGTTGCCGCCCTCCGTGGTGATCAGCATCTCGTAGAGGCCGGGGGCGACGCTGTCGATCAGCTCCAGCGTCTCGGCGATCTCGGTATGCTCCTTCAGCGCCACGGCGCCCGAGACGAAGATGCCGAGATGGCCGATATCCTCGTGCATCAGGTAGACGATGGTCTGGCCGAGCGTCTTGATCTCCTGCTCGTCGCGGTAGACATCGGCGATCCAGCGCAGCGCCTGGCCGGGGGGCGTGATGTTGTCGCCGGCCGAGGCGAAGACGATCACCGGGCTGCGCACCGCGCGCATGTTGAAGGTCGCGCCGCCGCCCGCTGAGATCTCGCCGCGGGCGAATTTGTCGCCGATGAACAGGTTCTCGACGATCCAGCGGATCTCGTCGCGGTTCATCAGGAAGTAGCCGCCCCACCACTTCTCGAACTCGAGGAAGCGCGGCGTCTCCCGGTCCACATTGGCGTAGAGGTTGTAGTACTTGCGGAACCAGGTGTTGGCCGGCGACAGGCTCTCGAAGTTGAGCACCAGATTGGCGCCGTCGAACTTGCCGTTGCCGAGGTCGGCCATCAGCGCCGCGGGCCAGGAGCCGCCGGCGAGGCCGCCGAGATAGCGCATCGGGTTCCGCCCCCGCTCGCCCGCCCAGTAGGAGAGCGGCGCGCCGTTCAGCACGATCGCGCCGGTGAGGTCGGGCTGCGAGGCGCCGAGCATCATCACCGCCCAGCCGCCCTGGCAGTTGCCGATGACGACGGGCTTCGGCGCCTCCGGGTGCAGCTTCGCCACCTCCTGCAGGAAGACGCCCTCGGCATGCGTGATGTCGAGGATGGTCTGGCCCGGCTCCGGGTCACGGAAGAAGACGACGAAATAGACCGGGTGGCCGCGCCGCAGCGCCACGCCCACCTGGCTGTCCGACTTGAAGCCGCCGATGCCGGCGCCATGGCCGGCGCGCGGGTCGATGATGACGAAGGGGCGCAGCTTGGGGTCCTGCGGCGCCGCGCCCTCGGGGCGGCGGATGCGGACCAGGGCGTAGTTGCAGGGCCGCGGCAGGGTGCGGCCGTCCACCACCATGTCCCAGGGGAAGAAGAGCACGGGAGGGCAGCCCTCCGCCTCATGCTCGTAGAAGGCGTTGCCCGCCTGGCGGAGCGCGTCGAGGTAGAGGATGCCGCGCTGCGCCGCATCCACCGCATAGTCAGCCGCGGAGGCCAGCAGCGCGGCCGGGTCGGCAGGCAGCGGCGGCGGGCTCGGCGGCAGGGTGGCGGGGGCGAGCTGCGCGGCTTGGCGCGCCGCCACATCGGCCAGCGTCCGGGCCTGGTCGACGATCCGCGACATGGTTTCGGCGCCGCGAGACAGCAGCTCGCGGCCTCGAGGGGGTGTGACCACGGTCATTGGCGTATCCTTGGTTTGGCCGGGATGCTGCGACGCAGCACGGCCAAAGTCCAGCCGAATGCGGCAAAAAGCGGTGACATGGCGAAATCTTTGGGCCTAGTTTCGGCAAGGGGAGAACCGTGCCGTGCCGCAAGCCGTGAAACGATGCGTCGCCCTGCAACCGCACCAGGCACGCTTCATGGACGCGCTGGTGGCATCGGGGGCCTATGGCTCGCGCGGGGCGGTCATGCGGGCGGCGCTGCGCGCGCTTGAGGCCCGGGATGCCGCCATGGAACGCTGGGTGCTGGCGCAGGTGGTGCCGGTGCTCGGCGCCCTGCATCCCGCCCGCCGCCTGCCCGATGACCATCTGCTCAGCGCCGTGCGGCAGCAGCAGACGGTGCTGATGGACGAGGATCGCTGAAGCCTCGCCGCCGAAGGCCAGGGCGGATCGGGGCGCGGATCCTGTCCTACCGGACCAGGATGTAGCGCATGGTGAAGTCGATCGTCACGCCGTTCGGGTCCGCCCCGGGCGGGAAGGCCGGCAGCGTCGCGCCGCGGAACATCGAGACCAGCCCCGCATCGAGCCAGACCGAGCCCGAGGGCCCGATCAGCCGCACCGACCTCACCTTGCCGTTCGGCTCGGCGATGACCTGAACCCGGCTGCGGCCCTGGTGGCCGGCCTCCACCGCGCTTGCTGGGTAGCGCTTGTTCTCGTCGACCCAGCGGCGGAAGGCGTTGCGCCAGTCCGGCCCGACCTCGGCGCCGCGCACATCGGCCTCCGCCTCCGCCGAGTTGCGCCCGAGCGTCGCCAGCGGACCCGGTGACAGGTCGAGCCGGGAGCGCGGCGCCCCCGGCGGGGCGGAGGGGCTGGGCGGCACGAGGTTCCGCGCCTCCGGCATCCAGACGCCGGGCAGGCGCTGGGGCGGGGCCGCCGGCCGGGCGGCCGTCTGCGGCGGGGCCGGCGGCGGCGGGCTCGGGCGCGGCACCTCGCGCGGCAGGGGAATGGGGGGCGGCGGGGGCGGCAGCGGCAGCGCCTCAGCGACGACGGGCGGCGGCAGCGGCGGCGCCGGCGGCGCGGTCGCCTCCGGCATCGGGGGCGGCTGGGCCGGCTGCGGGACGAAGGGCGGGATCTCGGGGGCAGGGGGCGGCGCCTCCTGCTCCGGTTGCCGGATGCCCTGCTCGTCGCCGGGGCGACCGGGGGCGCCGGACTGGTACTCGACCTCAAAGGAGGGCGGCGGCAGCGGCTCGGGCGGCGTCTCGCGGGTCATCACCGCCAGCACCACCAGGCCGAGGAAGCCGATATGCAGCAGCACCGAGCCGACGAGCCCCGGCCGCAGCCGCCGCCAGGGGCGCTGCGAGCGGGGGATGCGGCGGCGGCCCGGCCGGAGCGCCGGTTCGGCCCGGAGGGTCGGGGCGGTCACGCGGCGGGATCAGCCCTGGCTGCCGGGCCCCTTGCCACCTGCCATCGGCGTGAACAGGCGGAAGAGACCGGCCATGGCGTCGCGCATCTGCTCCGGTGTCTGCGGGGCGAGCGGCATCCAGGTCCGCAGCAGCGCCTCGGGCGACAGGGCATCCACGGCGTCCAGCATCTGCTGCTGCATCCTCGCCAGCACCGCATCCTGCATCGGCCGCAGATCGGGCAGGCCCAGGAAGGCCCGGGCCTCCTCGGGCGAGCATTCGACCTCGACGTTGATCTTCATCGATTCAGGGACTCCGCGCGGCCTTGCCCATATGAACCGGCAGCGCCCGCTCCGCCAGCGCGGTTACGTTTTGTTGGCGAGGCTTAACATCGGCGTAGGATGGGCCGGACGGAACCGCATAGGGCGCTCGATGCTGCGATTCAGTGATTTCCTCTTCACCGAGAGCCGCGAGCCGGAGGACGATGCCCGCGTCATCCTCGAGTGCCTGGAGGAGGCGAGGCTCTGCGACGCGCTCGGCATGGAGGTGGTCTGGCTGGCCGAGCACCATTTCGACGGCAACTGCGCCTATGTGGACCCGACCACTTTCGCCGCTGCCGTGCTGGCGGCGACGAGGCGGGTGAAGGTGGGCTTCGCCGTCGCCCAGGTCTCGCTGCACCACCCGATGCGGCTCGCCGAACAGATCGCGCTGCTCGACAATCTGGGCGAGGGGCGGCTGATCGTCGGGCTCGGCCGCGGCACCGCCTACAATGTCTACGAGTACCAGGGCTACGGCATCGACTGGCGGGAGGCGCCGGCGCGCTATGCCGAGGCCGAGGCGATCATGCTCGAGGCCTGGACCAACAAGGCGGGCGTCACCCACAAGGGGCGGTTCTGGGACATCCAGGCGCCACGGCTCAGGCCGGAATGCTTCACCAGGCCGCATCCGGCGGTCCTGCGCGCGGCCTCCTCGGAGGAGGGGGCGCTGCATCTCGCCCAGCGCGGCCTGCCCTTCATGATGAACGTGCAGTCGTTCGAGGTGACGCAACGGCGCCTTGCCGCCTACCGCGCCGCGCTGGCGGCGGCCGGGCATGGCGAGGCGCATGTCGCCCGCTGCATGGCGGAGAGCTGGGTCTGGCGCAACGTCGTCGTCGCTGAGACGGATGCCGAGGCCGCGCGCATCGGCATCCCCGCCTTCGAGGCGATGCAGGAGCAGCGGCGGGTGTTGCGGGAGCGCGTCTATGCCGAGCAGGGCATCCGCATGGTGGAGGAGCAGGTGCCGCCCGCGCGTGTGCAGGTGGAAGGCGCGCTGATCCATGGCTCGCCGGCGACGGTCGCGGCGAGGATGGCGGAGATCGACCGCACCGGCGTCGGCGGGGTGATCTGCTCCTTCCGCCTCGGGCCGATGCCGGCGGAGGTGGCGAATGAGTCGATCCGGCTCTTCATGACGCGGGTCGCGCCGGAATTCGCGCCGCGCGCCACGGCGGCGGAGTAGCGCCGGGGCTGCTCCGCCCCGGCGCCGCCCGGCGGTCAGCTCGAGGAGCGGCCGCCATGGCTGTTCTGGCCGCCCTTGCGGCCCGCCTCCGCCGCCTTCTCGCGGTCGTTGGCGAAGTTGCCGGGGTTGTTCTCCTTGCCCTGGCTGGTGCCGCCCATGTGGCCGGCCTCGCGCGCCTTCGCGCGGTCATTGGCGAAATTGCCGGGATTGCCTTTGCCGCCGCCGCCGGAGCCCTGTTGGTTCGCCATCGGTCGTTTCCCTCTTCCTTGTGGTGGGGGCAGGGGTACGCTTCCGCCCCTCGCCATAACGCGGAAGCGGTTCGCCGTTTCCCGCAGGCGTTGAGCAACTATTGAGGCCCTGTCAGCGAGGTTCCCCGATGGCCGATGCATCCCCGCTTGCGATCTTGGAGGGGCTCTGGCGCAGGGCGGGGCTGTCGCCGGAGCGGCTGCCGGAGATGCGGCTGGCGGGCGAGGAACCGGCCCTGCCCTCCTCCTTCCGCATCGGCGCGGCGGCGCAGGCGAGCATCGGCGCGGCGACGGCGGCGGTCGCGGCGCTGCACCGGGCGCGCGGCGGGGCCGAGCAGGCCGTCGAGGTCGGCATGCGCCATGCGGCGCTGGCCTTCCTCTCCGAGCGCTACCTGGCGCTGGAGGGCGGCGATGCCGGCGCAAGGTGGGACGACATCGCCGGCACCTATCGCTGCGGCGACGGGCGTTTCGTGCGGCTGCACACGAATTTCCCGCATCACCGGACGGGCACGCTGACGCTGCTCGGCTGCGAGGGCAACCGGGCCGCGGTCGGGGCTGCGCTCGGCGGGTGGGAGGCGCTTGCCTTCGAGCAGGCGGCGGCGGAGGCGGGGCTCTGCGTCGCCGCCATGCGGAGCTTCGCCGAGTGGGACGCGCATCCGCAGGGGCAGGCGGTGGCCGCGTTGCCATCGCTGCAATTCGAGAGGATCGGCGAGGCCCCGCCGCAGCCCCTGCCGCCGGCGGGGACGAGGCCGCTCGGGGGCATCCGCGTGCTGGAGCTGACGCGGGTGATCGCCGGGCCGGTCTGCGGCCGGACGCTCGCCGCGCATGGGGCGGACGTGTTGCACGTCAGCGCGGCGCACCTGCCGAGCTTCGACGAGCTCGTCGTCGATACCGGGCGCGGCAAGCGGACGGCCTCGCTCGACCTGCGCTCGGCCGAGGGGCGGGAGCAGCTGCGGGGGCTGGCGGCCTCGGCCGATGTGTTCCTGCAAGGCTACCGGCCGGGGGCGGTGGCGGGGCATGGCTTCGCGCCCGAGGCGCTGGCGGCGCTCCGGCCGGGGATCGTCTGCACCTCGCTCTCGGCCTATGGTGAGGTGGGGCCCTGGGGCGGGCGGCGGGGCTTCGACTCGCTGGTGCAGACGGCGAGCGGCTTCAACCATGCCGAGGCGGAGGCGGCGGGCAGCCTGCCGGAGCCGCGCGTGCTGCCCTGCCAGGCGCTCGACCATGCCTCGGGCTACCTCCTCGCCTTCGGGACGCTGGCGGCGCTGCTGCGGCGGGCGGAGGAGGGCGGGTCCTGGCGGGTCGCGGTCTCGCTGGCGGGGACGGCGCAGTGGCTCCGGGGCCTCGGGCGGATCGAGGGCGGGTTCGGCATGGCGGTGCCGGGGATGGCGGAGCTGGGCGGGCTGCTCGAGACCAGCGAGAGCGGGTTCGGGCGGCTGACGGCGCTCCGCGAGGCGGGGCGGCTGGAGGCGACGCCGCCCCATTGGGCGCTGCCCTCGGTGCCGCTCGGGACTCATCGGGCGGAATGGGCTTGAAGGTTTGAAGCCTGGCCCAGGCCGATCAGTGGCTTAGGCCGCAGTTTGAGGAATTGAGGGGTTTAAGGGGCCGTTTCGGGGCTTGGGGAGTGGTGCTCCGGGCAGGGCTTCGCCGGTGACCACGCACCCATAGCGGAGATGAGGCGAAATCGCAACGATCAGTCGGCGGTGATGCTGGCCTCCCGCACCAGCACGGCCATGGCGGCGCGCTCCCGCTTGAGGAAATCGGCGAATTCGGCCGGGCTGTTGCCGAGGGCGAGCGCGCCGAGGGCGGTCAGGCGGTCGGCAACCTTCGGGTCGCGCAGCGCGGCCTGGCAGGCCTCGTGCAGGCGCTCGGCGATGGCGGGCGGCAGGTCGGCGGGGGCGTAGACGCCGTTCCACTCCGTCTGGTCGTAACCGGGGAAGCCGAGCTCGGCGACGGTCGGCAACTCCGGCAGGGTCGGGATGCGGGAGGCGGAGGAGGCGGCCAGCGGCCGGAGCCGACCCTCCTGCGCCAGGGCCGCGGCGCTGGCGACGGTGGCGAAGCCGAATTCGACATCGCCGGCGAGGACGGCGGCCAGGGCCGGGCCGCCGCCGCGATAGGGGACGTGGCTGAACTCGACCTTCGCCCGGTCGGCGAGGACGGCGGTGGCGATGTGGTTCGAGATGCCGTTGCCGGAGGAGCTGTAGGTGAGGCGGCCGGGCGCGGCGCGGGCGCGGGCCAGCAGGGCGTCCAGGCTGCGGAGGGGACTGTCCGGGCGGACCACCAGCAGCAGCGGATAGACGGTGACGCGGCTGATCGGGGTGAAGCCGGTCATGTAGTCGAAGGGTAGGTTGCGGAAGAGGAAGGGCGCGACGGCCTGGTTGGTGGCATCGACGAGGAGGGTGGTGCCGTCCGGCGCGGCGCGGGCGACCTCCGCCGCGCCGATGGTGCCGCCAGCGCCGGCGCGGTTCTCCACGACGGCGGGTTGGCCGAGGAAGGCGGCGAAGGCGGGGGCGAAGAGGCGAGCAGTGGTGTCGGCGCCGCCGCCGGGGGAGAAGGGGACGATCATCCGGACCTAGTGGTCTGAGTTGAAAGTTTAGCTGCAGTTATCTGGAGCTTGAGGAATAGGATGCTGCGCCTGGGATGGGGAGGCGCATCATGTCCCGCGGGCCCAAGGCTGTGGCGCTGGAACTGACCGAGGCGGAGCGGGCCGAGCTGTGTCGCCTGCTGCGCCGGCGTGGCGTGGGCCAGGCATTAGAGCGGTTTCAGGCTGACTGGAAATAGCCGCCATGGCGAAAGTAGTTGGCGCA
>NZ_JCACHU010000070.1:0-6066 GCF_059504005.1 Belnapia sp.
TTGCGCCGGACCAGGGAGGAGGATCAGGATCACCCTGCGCCCGCCCTCAGTTAGAAAACATTCTACCGATGGAAGAAACAGTTCGCCGGGATGGGCTCTCAGGCTCTCTTGACTATGTTGGATCGCCCGACGAACTGCCTCAGTCGTGCTGGCGCAACCGTGAAGAACCTGGCCTATAGCGCGTCCTTCCATGTCTGGGAAAAGAATGCACCATCAAACCCTGGGATCAAACATCTCTAAGCCGTAAGCGGACCAGCCGCTTCCGAGCATCTCAAGCATGGAAACGTCTGTTACCAACGGCCTAGTGGGTGGGCTGCTCACGACCCCTTCGTAAACAATTGAAAAAAGCCTTTATGATTGGCGACCCGATAAGGCGACTTCCGCAGCCATGTGGTCATATATCGGGAGCAAGGACATGAACTTCGAGACGTGGATCGCTGAGATTGAGGCTGTCGTAACCTTTGACGTGGATGCGGAGCTATGGCGGCAGTATTTCGACGCAGGGCTGACGCCACTTCAGGCCATCGAACAGAACCGCACCGATGAGGAAGTTTGACGCATTCATCTGAGCGACCCGTGACGGCCAAGGGCACGAAGCTGCCATGGCCAAAGCTGGCCGAAGCGGAATGGCGGCTTTCCGGTTGCTGCCGCATTTCAAAGGGGCGGTTTACCTCTCGGTCGGTGCTAGGGTGCCCCTTCTGGGGGAAGGTGCCGCTTCTGATCGAACAAATTGGCTGGTCCGATGCGCTGCGGCTGGCATCCGAGCCGCATATGCGTGCCGACTACCGCCCCAGGCGCATCATCGTCCAGCAGCGCAAAGCAAATCTGGTGGTTACGGATGTCGGCACCCTGAGCGCCAGACTCTTCAGACGCGTGCGGCACGAGGCCCGTGAGGCGGGCCATTGGGCCGCCGGCGCCTGGGTGGCTTTGTTGGCAAACGCTGGCGAAGGTACAGCCACCATCTATGCCGTTCTGGCTCGCCGTACGGCCTTCGTGCGCCGGGCGGCCGACAGCGTGCAGACACTGCAGGTCATTGCCGCCAACATCGATGTCGTGTTCGTCGTTAACTCGATGAACGCCGGTCTCAATCCGCATCGGCTCGAGCGCTTCCTCGCGGCTGCCTGGCAGAGCGGTGCGCGGCCGGTGGTGGTGCTGACCAAGGCCGACCTGTGCGAGCAACCCGAAGGCCAGGCCGCCGGGATAGGCGCCCTGGCGGCGGGCTGCCTGGTGCTTATGGAGTGCGGCGCCCCGACGATTCGAGCCAAGCCTGTTCAACACCGACCAACGACCGTTGATCGGTGGTGAACAGGGGGGGGAGGAAATTCAGCTTGCTTCGGCAGTTATGTCTGGCTGAAGCTAGGTAGCTGGGCGTCGCGTCGGTAGCCGGATGTCTTGCCGCGAGCCAGAATGCCTGGGGAGGGCTTAGCAATGACGAAGCGGCATCGAGACCGGCGAGGCCTTCTGAAGGCTGCAGCTATCGCCGCCACCCTCCCCCCGTCGATATTGGTCCACCCAGGCCACGCTCAGACAATGGGACCGGCAGCCCTGGGGAGTACAGCATTGAGGGCTGGAATTGATGGCGTCCTGCGCGCTGCGGTCGAGGCGCGTGACGTCCCAGGCGTCATAGCACTTGCTGCGACCGAACGTGGTATTTTCTACGAAGGCGTATTCGGTACACGCAGCCTAGCGGGCGGTCCCGCCGTCACAATCGACACGGTCTTCCGGATTGCGTCGATGACCAAGGCGGTGACCTCGGCCGCGGCGATGCAACTTGTCGAGCAGGGCAAACTTAGCCTGAACGACCCGGTGCCAGACATTGATCCGGCATTAGGCATACCGCAAGTGTTGGAGGGCTTCGATGCTTCGGGCACGCCGCGTCTGCGGCCAGCGAAGCAACCGATTACGCTGCGGCATCTACTCACTCACACTGCCGGGTTCAGTTACGAGCAATGGGATGCAAACACGAAGCGCTACGTCGCCGCCACGGGCATGCCCTCGACGCCGACCGGTAAGGTTGCAGCGCTTCGCATGCCGCTCGCTTTCGATCCCGGTGAGCGCTGGGAGTATGGCGTGAATATCGACTGGGTTGGAAAGCTCGTCGAAGCGGCCAGCGGCCAGAAGCTTGATGCCTATTTTCGTGAGCACATCTTCGATCCGCTCGGCATGAAGGACACTGGCTTCGTTGCGTCACCGGAGCAGCGGGCGCGGCAAATCAGCGTGCATCAGCGGCTCGCAGATGGTTCCCTGGAGCCGCAGCCCTTCGAAACGCAGTTTGTGCCGGAATTTTGGGCTGGTGGCGGCGGCCTGTACTCGACTGCGACCGACTACATGACCTTCCTACGGGCCTTGCTCCATCAAGGATCGCTCAACGGCACACGTATCCTGAAGCCGGAGACGGTCACGTTGATGAACCAGAATCAAATCGGCGATATTGAAGCTGGCATCTTGAAGACGACTGACCCGAAGCGTTCCGTCGACGTCGACTTCTTCCCCGGATTCAGTCTCAAATGGGGTCTCGGGTACATGATCAACGCTCAGGCCGGCCCGAACGGACGCAGTGCTGGTTCGTTAACTTGGGCCGGTATCTTCAATACCCACTACTGGATCGATCCAGCGCGACAAGTAATCGGTGTGGTCATGACCCAGACGCTGCCCTTCGGCGATCCTCGATCCATGAAAGTCTACGGCCAGTTCGAGCGCGCGATTTACGACGCCTTAAAAGCGGCCTGACCAAGCCGCCTTGCTTGGGCAGCGGCGGATGCGCCTGATCGCGGCCGGGCCGTTGCCCGGTCGAGATGCCTCCATAGCCGACCCCGCTTGCCGGTCATCGGATGGGCACCACGGGATTGGGAATATCCCGTGTGTCTATGCCGCGCGCAGGAGAACTCGGGTCACGGTCGTATGGGTCCAGCTTGAACAGCCGCTTGGCGTTGGTATCCCCAGCGCAGTCAGCGCTCTGGCGATCGCCGCATGCCCGCGGACGCCCTCACCGCGTAGCCGCTTCAACTCCAGTGCCAGCCGGTGCGCCGCCCGCTTCGCCGCCAGGCGCCGTGCCTGGGTCGCTGCGGCGGCGTCAGGGCCGTGAGACGGTCGATAGCCCCAGTCCCAGCCCAGCATCGCCCCACGAACCTTGGCGGCCCGGAGCGCCGCCCGGGTCCGCTTGCTGATCACCTGGTGAACAAGGGGGCTGGGTCTCGCCGAACCTGTCGCTCAAGCGGTATGTACATGGCAGACCTCATGACGACCAGGGCTTGAGGCTTATGGCTGAAACCGCGTGATGCGTGCCACTCTTCGGGTTCTCGATTGACGAGCCGGCGACTGGGCATACACTCCTGCAACATTCACCATGCTAGCCAAGCGGCATGCCAGTGACGAAGGTCCGGACTCGAACGGACTCAATGGGGAGGAACCTAGGATGAAGCGCAGGTCATTCAATCTCGCCTTGTCGCTGCTGGTAGGGTCTGCCGGCATTGCCAGCTCGCATAGGGTCCAAGGTCAGGCAGCCGGATCGACCGCCCTCCTCAACGGCAAGGATTTCGAAGGCTGGGATCGGATCGGTGACGCCAACTGGCGTATCGAGGACGGGATGTTCATCGCCGACAGGGGGAATGGTTTTCTGGTTACAAAAAAACCCTACGGCGATTTCCACTTACGGGTCGAGTTTTGGGCAGATACGAGCACGAATAGCGGGGTTTTCATCCGTGCAACCGATCCATCTACAATCACCTCGGCCAACGCCTATGAGGTGAACATTTGGGACGAGCGCCCGGAGCCGAAGTACGGCACCGGCGCCATTGTTGATGTTGCAGCGGTCGACCCCATGCCGAAAGCCGGCGGCAAGTGGAACATATTCGAGATCACGGCCAGAGGCGATGCCTTCACTGTAATCCTCAACGGGCAGAAAACGGTGGACGGCGCTAGGGACAGCAAGCATCGGACTGGACGAATCGCGCTACAGCACGGTGCTGGCTTGAAGGACGACAAAGGCGTGGTCAATGATCGGGGCGCCGTGCGGTTCCGCAAGGTGGAGGTCAGGCCGCTGTAGCGGATTCCTGCCCTGGAGATCCGCTTGTCCGCAAGAGCGCTCGGGCGACGGTCGTATGGGTCCAGCCAACGCCTCCGCGTGGCGCTGGCACGCCGCGCTCGGTGAGTGCCCTGGCAAGTGCCGCGTGACTGGTGACGCCTTCGGCCCGTAGCCGCTCCACCTCAAGCACCAACCGGTATGCTGCCCGCTCCGCTGCTTCTCGCCGCACCTGGGCCGCTGCCGCGGCGCTAGGGCCCTCTGCCGGCGGATAGCCCCGATCGCCACCCAGCATTGCCCCACGCGCCTTAGCGGCCGCCAGCGCGGGCCCTGGTGCGCTCGCCCATCAGCTGGCGCTCTTTTTGTTCCTAATCCACCTGCGCGCCGCTAGCCCGGATTATGGGTGCCAATCGAGCTTCCTCCCGCGCCCTAAAGGCAGCTGTATCTTCAGGTGTAGCCCACCACGGTTTTGCCCCAAGCTCCTGGAAGCCACGAACCAGATCCTGGTTTTCGAGCGCCCGCTTCGCAAAGGCCGAAAGACGTTCGATCACCGGCTCTGGCAAACCTGCTGGGCCGCATAGGGCCCCCCAGGACGTCATCTCGAAACCCGGCAGGAACTCCAACATGGTTGGAAGATCAGGCACCACCTGGCTGCGTTGCGGGCCAGTGACGGCGAGCGCTCGCACACTGCCATCCCGTGCTGCCGGCAGAAGGCCTGGGATATTGTCCATGATCAGCTGTACACGCCCGGCAATCAAGTCGAGCAGCGCTGGCGCGCCACCCCGGTAGGGGACATGCAGAATATCCACCCCTGCGAGCTGCTTCAGCAACTCGCCCGAAAGATGTGGCGTCGTCCCGCTGCCGGAGGAGCCGTAAGCATACTTGCCTGGGCTGGCCTTTAGCAACGCAATCAGCTCCGGCACCGTCCTGACAGGCAGATCCTTGTTGACCACCACTAGGTTTGGCAGTTGCCAGATGCCAGAGACAAAGGAGAAGTCTCGTGCTGCATCGAAAGGCAGACGCTTGTATAGTGTCGGTGCGATCGCGTTCGGGGCGATACTGCCAAGGCCAACGGTGTAGCCGTCAGGTTTAGCCTTGGCGATAGCGTCAGCCCCAACGTTGCCGCCGGAGCCGCTGCGGTTCTCGACCACAAAGGGTTGCCCAGCGATCTCGCCCAACTTGACGCAAAAAAGTCGCGAGAGGGTGTCCGTAGCGCCTCCGGGTGGAAAGATATTGATGTAGCGAACAGGCTGGCTTGGCCAGTCGCTGCTCGACTGCCCATACGCAGGCCCCTTGAACCCGGCGAGGAGGGCCCAAGTTGCTGCCGCTATCGCAGCACGACGTGTGATGCTGTCCGGTGCCATGCCGAGGGTGCCTAACTGAGCTCGCTGCTTGGCCATGTTCTTGTCCTCCCGGTATCACGTACGTTGCGCGATATGTTTGCCAGCGGGACCATACTCCCTAATTTCCCACGAAGCGGCCATGCCAATCGGACGGCGCTCACGCTCCCTGTTAGGGAATCTATTCCGGTCTAGCATGTCTGCCGTCCGGGCCAATGAGACAGAAGGGTTGGGTTGAGGAGCGGAGGATCTTTGGCTCATCGTAACCGCCAAGGAGTGAAGATGAGCCAGAAATCCTCCGCCTCGGCCGCCCGGGCAGCCGCTGCCGCCAAGGTTCCTGCCGAGCAAGTGGTGCGCGATATCCGTCGCGCGACCCGTAAGCAGTATTCGGCCGAGGAGAAGATCCGCATCGTGCTGGAAGGCCTGCGCGGCGAGGAGAGCATCGCCGGGCTGTGTCGGTGCGAGAGGATCGCCGAGAGCCTGTACTACACTTGGTCGAAGGAGTTCCTCGAAGCCGGCAAGCGGCGGCTGGCCGGCGACACGGCCCGGGCGGCGACCACCGGCGAGGTCAAGGCACTGCGCCAGGAAGCTCGCAGCCTCAAGGGGGTCGTTGCTGAGCAGGCGCTTGAGCTGCGGCTGCTCCAAAAACGTAAGCGCAGTTCGACTTGGGTGTGGGAAACGCGCAAATCTGACGTGGGCTGACTA
>NZ_JCACHU010000071.1:0-5909 GCF_059504005.1 Belnapia sp.
CGCAGGTTCACCGAACGACGGCGCCCGCCGCGTTTGCCGGGCCGGATCAGCGGCGATATCAGCGCCCACTCCGCATCTGTCAGATCGCTCGGGTAGCGCAGCTTCTCGCGCCCGTACCGCTCCCGATCCGCTGCCGTCCACATGGCAAGAGCTCCGCTGTTCCCATCAGATGTCCTGCCGCAACGCATTCAGAATACAGGAGTTCTTCATGGACGGGCTCTTAAGCGAGCGCGTGCGGGCCATCGCAGCGGCCTTCCAGGGGGTGAACTTCGCCCCGCAGGCCAGCGAGCAGATTGTGCAGGAGATGTGGGAGAAGTGGGTGGCGCTGTCCACGACCGCGGGCATAACCTGCCTGATGCGCGCCGCAATCGGGGACATCCTTGCCGCGCCCGGGGGGCGGGACGCAATCCTCGCGCTGCTCGCTGAGTGCCGTGCGGTGGCCGCGGTGGCCGGGCACAAGCCCCGGCCCGCCTTCGTGAACTTCTTGATGGGTGTGCTGACGAAGGAAGGCTCGACGCTGACCGCCTCGATGCTGCGCGACATCGAGCGCGGCGGCCCCACGGAGGGCGAGCACACTCTTGGCGACCTCGCGGACCGGGCCGAGCAGATGGGCGTGCCCACGCCCGTCCTGCGGCTCGCCCGCTGCCACGTGGCCGCCTATGAGGCACGCCAGGAGCGCGAGCGCGCTGCGGCGTAGGCGTGGCCGCGACTTTGTTGCATAGGTCGGCGGCCTGGGCGCATAGTTCCCAGCCGACAACTGGATCACGCGACGCGGACGTATTCCGGTCGCCCCAACTCGAGCATGCGGTTCAGCACTCTGGCGGCGATGCCCACCTCCACCGTCTGGCGCCTTTCCGTTTGCGATCGCAGTCCATCACCGATGACGCGCTTCCAGCGCGAGATGTCAGCCTCCACCAAGGCGCGCCAGCTGTATCCCGAGGCTCGCTGCCAGCCCATGCGGCCGCGCTCAGCGATACATCGAAGGTGCGCATCCCGCTGCGTCGGCGCGGTTTCGGCTGCGGCGCTCGGAACCGCACTCGCACGTGGCGGGACGACGACGGCGGCATCGGGGTGCCGCGCTCTCACCTCGGCATAGACATCGTCACGGTCGTAGGCACCGTCGCCCGTCAGGGCCACCACCGGCCCATCCACTTGGTCGAGCAAGGGACCGACCTGGGAGCCATCGTCGGCATCTCGGTTGGTCAGCACACTCGCGGCGATCTCACCGGTGTCGGCGTCCGTGGCGAGGTGCAGCACCCGCCAGGCACGGCGACGCTTGCTGCCGTGCTTCTCCTCCAGCCACCCACCAGGCCCGCACAGCCGCAGCCCGGTGCTGTCCACCAGCAGGTGCACTGGCTCACGCCCGCCGGGCGGCCGGGGCACCTCCAGCGTCTCCGCCCGGCGGCTGAGGGTCGAGTGGTCCGGCACCCCCAAGTCGAGGCCAAGCAACTGCAGTATGGAGCCAATCAGCCCCTCTGTCTGGCGCAACGCCAGGCGGAACACGGCCCGCAGCGTCAAGGCAGTTGCGATCGCCAGGGCCGAGTACTTTGGCTGGGCGCCACGGCCGGTGCGCACCTCAGCGCGCCAGCCTTCGATCGCCGCCTCGGAGAACCACACGGTCAGGCTACCCCGAGCGCGCAGGCCCGCATCGTACTCCATCCAGTTGGTCACCTTGTGACGCTGTTTTGGGATATGATGCCGGCGGTCAGCGTTCGCCTTGAATGGCCTGGTAGGCGTCCCTCATGCGTCGAGGGCTCGCCCCCAACGCCAGCCTACCTGAAGCCGTCTATGCCGACGACTCGTGCAACAAGGTGTTGCTCAGCGCGCGCGCTGGTAATGCATGGCGACCGCGCCGTTGCGAAGCGGCTTGGCCGAAATCAGCTCCAACCGTCGCGTGCTGGGCAGCCCACTTTGGTAGAGGGTCGGGCCGTGGCCCGCGATCCTGGGGTGCACGAGGAGCTTATACTCGTCGATTAGATTTAGTTGGTCGAGCTCGGCCGCAAGCTTGCCGCTACCAAGAAGTACACCGGCCGTGGTAGCGTCCTTGAGCCTTTGCACGCCCGTGCGCAGTTCGCCGCCGATGTGATGGCTGTTAGTCCACGGGAAGGCCGTTCGCGTCGATGACACGACGTATTTCGGCTTGGCCTCCAGCTTGACCGCCCACTCCTGTATTGCGGGCGGCGCCTTCTCGTCGCCGCGGGCGACTGCCGGCCAGTAGCTCTCCATCATCTCGTAGGTGACGCGACCCCACAGCATTGCTCCGCTTTCGTCCAAGAGGCAGGTGAAGAAGGCGTGCGTCTCGTCATCAGCGATTCCCTCCTGATGATCGACGCAGCCGTCCAGGGTGACGTTAATGCTGAAAGTCAATAATCCCAAGCGGCAAGTCTAAGCCAGACAACGGGGAACATGAAGGCCGATTGCTCGCCGTAGATGCTCAACTTCCACTATGGGCCGGAATTGACCCTACCGGTTAGAGCTGCTTCTCTGCCTTATGCGCTCCAATCGGACCGGCCACTGTTGGCCAACCCTAGCTGTTCCGGCGGGCAGTGACGGGATCTGTCAGAGCTCGGATACGGTTAGCAAAGCCGTCCATACGAGCTTGCTTCCTGCGATAAGTCGCGCGCTTCCCACCTTAAGAACTGCCTACTCGCCAACGCGAGACTTTCCATATCTTCCCTTATCCAACAACCCGATGGGTTCCCATAGGTTACGGCTTGCATCTAGCCCTTTCAAGCTCGGAACCCTCGCCGGATAAGGTCAGGTTCGGAGACGGTGTAGGCATATGCTCTGAAGTGGCTGGATCGACTGCTTTGCGCCCACGACGGTTAGTCAGGTCTGGACGCCGCTCAGCCGCAAGCGGACATCGGGAACTGCAAACGTCGAGTCATCGTTGCGCCACGAGCGGTCGTGGAATGTCTCTTCGAACCGCCGAATTTAGGACTTGTTTGCCGGTCTTCCTTGCCTGAGTGTCGGTGCGGACGCTGCTCACCGCTGAAAGCCGCAATCTGTCCTGTCCTTCCCCTCCGTCAGCCTTCCGCTGAAAATCGCCGCGCCAAATTCTGTTTGCGAAACGCGGCGGTGACATAATCGACGAAGGCGCCGGTTTTGGCGCGCAGCAGTTTTTGGCTGGGGAAGTAGAGGGATACGGCACCGAGGTCAGCATACCAATCCGGCAGCAGGCGCTGGAGCGCGCCGCTTTGCAGATGACGTTCCACGCTTGTCATGGAGATCATTACCACTCCTAATCCCATCAGGACTGCACGGCAGATCGCCTCGGGCTCGTCGGCCATCAGGCGCGCTTTGTGCTGCAGTGTGGCTTCCACCCCTTTGCGATTACGCATCCTCCAGATGCGTAGGCGCCCGGTGAGCGCCGAGCGCATCGAGACTCCATCCATGTCTGCTAGCTTGTGTGGTTCCTGCGACGGCTGGCGACCTTGCAAATACTCCGGCGAAACCACTGCGATGACATGCAGCGGCGCGAGTTGCTGAGCCACCACGCCTGGCGCCAGTTCCATGCCGCTGCCGATGGCGGCGTCGAAACCCTGCCCAATCAGATCGACCTGACGGGTCTCGAAGCGCCATTCTACGCGGATGGGCCTGATCGAGGCCGGAGCCTAGAGGAACCACTTCCCGGTGGCGGCGAAATTCGCTTCGACCTGAGCCGCCAAGGCGTTCCAGTCCACGGCGGGTTCGGCTGGCTCTGGCACGCTGATGTCGTCAGGGATGAACCACTTGCCAGTGGCCGCGAAGTTGGCCTCCACCCGTGCAGCCAGCTCGTTCCAGTCTACGGCCGGCTGGGCAGGCTTTGGTGGCTGGGCGACCTTGGGCGTGGCTATAAAGGCATAGTTGCCGGTGGGGTCTCCCTGTTCGTCTCTGAACCTATTGTCGAAGTTTCCGACGAGGGCACCGGCATCGTTGATGCCGTTGATGGTCCATTGCGTTGGCCGGTCGGTCGGCCGAGGCGGGCCAATCGTCGTGACCTCACCGTCGTCGTAGACGAAGCCAGAACTGGAGCGCGCGAATGGCGCGAGGGTGCCAGCGACTTGGCCCTGATTATTGATGTCCCTGAAATCGATGTAAAACTCGGACAGCGGATTGTCGACCAAGGTCAGTTGGCCGCCCTCGAGCACAAAGGCTTCGTTGCTGGTTGATCCGACGATGACCCCACGGTTGTTGATGCCATCGGGAACGAGAAAGGCGTCGGGGTCATTGATGACCTCGATCTTGCTCCATTCGCCCTTTTCGTAGATGTAGCCGCCTGGTTCGGTCGCCGTGCCGCCATCGGCGGCGAAGGCTACAATCTGGCCGCGGTTGTTGATGCCCGTGACATCCGTGCGGCCAGCGCCAGGAATGTCCAGCTGCGTGTAGTCGCCCTGGCTGTATAGGAAACCATGGAGCGAGAAGTCTGGATCGGTATAGGTGCCGACAATGTCGCCCTTGTCGTTGATCCCCTGCGGGATGGTGCGAACTGCTCCGGGCACGATCACGTCAGTCACGACACCATTGCGCAGCAGGATGCCTTTTACTCCAGTTTCGCCGATGATTTCGCCTTTGTTGTTGATGTCATAGAGAGTAGGCGGATCATAGTCGCCGAACTGCGTGAGTTTGGTGAAGGTGTAGTTGGACGGGTCAAAGGCCACGCGGAATCCTCCCCTTTGGGACTACTCCCCGTTGCACACTGCTAAGGTGCAGGCGCCAAACGAAGTAGACACTGTTGGGGAGGCTAGCACTACCTCAGATCGATTTAACAGCCTGGCTTTATACGCTCAGTGCGGAATGAATTTGCATATTGTCGAAGCAAATCGGCTCTGTTGCATAGATGGCCTGAGGGGATGCATCTTGTGAATCCAGCGTGACAGCTGGACGGCATGAGCAGACCAACACGGCCGACCTACAAGACCAGGAACTGGCCGGCCTACAACGACGGGCTCAAGCGACGCGGCTCGCTGACGATCTGGTTTGACCAGGAGATGAGTTGGCAAGCCGCGCCGACCGGCAAGCGGGGCCGACAGCCCCTCTATAGCGATGCTGCTGTCCAGACCTGCCTGACCATGAAGGTGCTGTTCGGCCTAGCTCTGCGCCAGACGGCTGGCTTCGTCGAGAGCCTCCTGCGGCTGATCGGCCTCGATTGGACCGTGCCAAACTTCAGTACCCTGAACCGACGCCAGAAGACCGTGAAGGTCGACATCCCCTATCGCGGGTCGCAGGGCGCGCTGCACCTGCTGATCGACAGCACCGGCATCAAGGTTGAGGGCGAGGTGGAGTGGAACGCGCGCAAACACGGCGCCGCCAAGCGCCGGGTCTGGCGGAAGACACACATCGGAGTTGATGAGCAGACGCTGGAAATCCGGGCGGCGGAGTTCACCGCCAGCGATGTGGGGGACGCACCGATGTTGCCCGAGCTTCTCGACCAGATCCCGCCTGACCAGGAGATCGCAAGTGTCACCGCTGACGGCGCCTTCGACACCCGCAAGCGCCACGACGCCATTGTCGCCCGCGGCGCCGCCGCGATCGTACCGCCCCGAAAGAACGCCAAACCCTGGAAGGCCGATGGCACCGGGGCGATTGCACGAAATGAAGCCCTCCGTGCATCGCAGTGCTTCGGTCGGACCATCTGGCGACGATGGAGCGGCTATCACCGCCGAAGCCGCGCAGAGACCAAAATGCACTGCGTCAAACTCTTGGGCCAACGCCTGTCAGCGAGGGACTTTGACCGTCAGGTCGCTGAGTTCCAGGTTCGTGTGGCCGTCTTGAACGGCTTCACCGCGCTCGGAGTACCCGTCACTGAAGCCGTAGGATGAGGCTGTCCGGGGAAGGGAAACCCTGACCGTCAGCTCATTCGTGCAACAGAGCCGTGCACCGGCTCACGCCCGCAGCGCGGCCGCATCACCTCGAGCGTCTCGCTCCGG
>NZ_JCACHU010000072.1:0-5908 GCF_059504005.1 Belnapia sp.
AATCAGGTGCCGACTTCAAATCGGAATCAGGTGCCGACTTGCTCCGGAATCCGCAGCCGAGCCAGGCCTCGATGCGGTCGTCGTAGACATGCACGCGCAGGCGCTGGCCGATCAGCTGCGAGGGGGCGCTGTAGAAGATGCCGTGGACCAGGAAGCCGCCGGTGCGGGTGACCCGGGCGACCAGCTCGGTGCAGTCGGTGGTGCGGCGGGGTGGCAGGCGCCTCAGGGCGGTCGCCTCGATCTGGATGGCGGCCTGGCGGCGCTGGTTGCGCCGGGCGACCAGCTGGTCGACGAAGCGGCGCCACTCGGCGAGGCTGGCGAAGTCGCGGGAGCCGCGCAGGATCAAGGCTTGGTCGAGAGCGGCCTTGAGGTGGCGGTTATGCGCCTCAACCGCGCCGTTCTCGAGCGCCTCGCCCGGGTTGTTGCGGCTGGCTGTCATGCCGTAGTGGGCGCAGAAGGCCTCGTAACGGCGGGTGACGTCCTCGGCGGCCTCCCGGTCGAGGTTGCGGTAGGCGGCCGGGAGGCTGTCGGCGCGGTGTTCCTGCGGGACACCGCCGAGCGCCCAGAGGGCGTTCTGCAGGTTCTCGGCCAGGGCGGTGAAGCTCTCACCCCCGAGCACGACGGCGACGTGCTCCCAGCCACTGTAGGCCAGGACGCAGTGATAGAGCCCATGGGCCAGGGGTTGGCCGGCGATAGTGACGGCGAGTTCCGCGGCGTCGGTGAAGTCGGACAGCGCCATCCGCCCGGGCTCCGGCACCTGGCGGAAGATGATGTCCCGCTCCGGGCCGTGCAGGGCGCGCCAGTCGCGTACCCGCCGCTCCAAGGTCCGCCGGACCCGGTCATCGGGAAAGGCGTCCGGGTCGGTGATCTGCAGATGGCGCAGCAGGGTGACGGCCTGCACGGCCGGGTCGTTCTGCAGGATCGGCAGCAACACCGGCTCCCAGACCGCGGCCAGCGGGTTGGGGACGGTGCGGCCGCGCTCGGCCTGGCGCCCAGATGGCAGGCGGGGATCGGCCTCGATCCGCCGGGCGGTGCGTTCACTGACGCCGGCGCGGGCGGCGGCGACGCGTTGGCTATGACGCAGTCGGTCTTGCATGTAGGTTCTCACTTGCTGGTCGGTGACGGGTTTGCCCGGCACGTTGAGGTCTCCGTTTGGCGACAGAGATCCTCCTCGCGCCGGCCCGCAGCGGCCAGCACCCCACCCCCATCCCGGATCGAGACGGTCGCGCCGGTGGCTCCAGCCTCCGGGCGAGCTACGCCCGCCCTCCGCCTGGAGCCACCGGCCAACTTGGCTGCCGGTGCCGATCACGATGGTTGTCGCTGAACATGACGGACTTGCGCCTGTATGGTGGCGATCAGAGCAGCGGAGGCGCGATCTTCGTCGGCCGTAGCTTGCTCCCCGGAATAATCCGGTTTGAGTGTGCTGGAGCTGCTGCGATCGCTGCGAAGGTGGTTGGCCATCAGCAACCGAAAACTAGCGAACGCCTCATCTTGGGCGGCAGCGAGATCAGGTAGTGCAGGCCGGCGGGGGTGGGGCAGAGCCGAGTCTCGGGATGCGCCATGCGGCGGGTTGGCCTGTTCGTGGTCCGTTCAAATGCCTCGCGGCCCGCCGGATTGCCGCGGCTCCCGCTTGCCAGGCCTGCGGCGGCCTCAGCCGCCGGCGGGCAGGGCCGGTTATTGCGCTTGTTCCTGGGCCGGTTCCTGGGCCAGCCGGACGAAGATGGCCTGGACCGAGGCGGCGGTCGCGCCGCGCAGGGCGCCGGCCCGCACCTCCGCTTGGCTCCACATCCAGCTGTGCGGCGGGTCGTCGCGCATGTCCCATTCAGCGAACAGGCGGGTTTCGATGTCATCGACATGGATCAGCGCGACATCGAGGTGGCGATCGTCCTGCAGGATGCGGCCGAAGGTACGGGTGACCGCGGCGCGGGGACCTTCGAGCAATTGCAGGAACAGGTCGGCCCGGCAGATCAGCGCGCCGGTAATGCAATCTTGACGGTTGTGCCGGCGGGCGCTGAGCAGGATATCGTCAAGGGTTTCTGCCTCGAAGCCGAAGGGTCGCGAGGCATAGATTAACTGCATCAGCGGCATCGGTCCGGTTCCTTCCCCTGGCACGGGACGGATACTGGCAGGTTTGCCCCGCCATGCCGAGCAAATGCCCGGCTGGGACAGGGCGGAGGGTGAGACGCGCCGAGACCCGCCCCCCTCGCCCGCAGAACAGGCCGACGGGCGCACGGCGGAGCCAAGTCCGGGAAGCGGCATCCACCCGATTTGGGCAGGCGGCCGGGGTTTACGCCATCCCGGGTTCCCGCCTCAGGCCAGCATGTGGTCGCAGCCGGCGGTATTTGGCACGGGGATGAGGATCTGCGGTGCCTCCGGGTCCATCCCCGGCGGCGTGGCGCTCATAGGCGATGAAGGGCTCATCCTGCAGATATTGCGTATCCGTGTTGCGCAGGATGATGTCGGTCAGGCCGCTGTGGCGGATGAAGGTGGTCGTGGCCTCGTCGAAGCCCCTGACCTCGTGCGCGACCTCGACATCCGACTGGAGCGAATCCGCAAGCGGAGCGTGGTTTGAAGCCGGGTCACACACGCGATAGGCCCCGCGTGGCGCAAGTTAGCGCCCGCCTGCGGCAGCTCGCTCCTGTACAGCTCAGGGCTACGCCCTTGCTTAGCCAAGTCTCCCCTCGCGCCCACTGGCCCTATGTCCGAACTTGGCGGGCGGGCGGAGGTGGTTGTTGAGGCGTCGAGGTTGGCAGCTGTGCGCCCATGCCAGACGTCCAACGGCCGCTGCAGATATCCTGAAAGCGGACAAGGTCACGGCTGCGGGCTGGCCGGGTCGGCGGGAACTCGAAAATCTCTCTCCTGGACGACCATTGGGCGGCTTGAACTCGTTCACCGCGAGCGCCCACAGCTTCACCCGGTCCATCGCCGGGAGGCGGCCTGCCTTGTTTCTGGGCGACCGCTCCTCAAGCTTCCGCCTTCCCGGTGCGTTATGGCTGGACCACCAGGGTGGGCGCATGGCCATGCCAGCCAGATCAAAGCGGGACAAGGAAGCGCAAGGGGAGGCCGAGGAGCCGTCGCGCAAGCCGTCGAGACGCGCTGCCGCCGAATGGCTTGTGGGAGAGGAGGACGCGTTCGGCCTGTGGCTTCGGCAAAGTCTGCACGAGGCCTTTGACGCCGCGGTTGCGGAACCGATTCCCGACGACATCCTGAGGCTTATCGAGGAGGATCGCGCCGAGCGCGAGCGTCTCAGGGGCCGTCGGACGGCAAAGCCGGACAAATGAGGTGCTGATGCAGGAGCCTAGCCTACCCTTCGCACGGACCCGCCCCAGCGACGCCACAGGTCTCTGTTGCGGGTAGCCAAAGTGTGACCGTGGTTCCGACCCCCGGCCTGCCCTCCCGCACCAGCCCGCCCCCGACCTGCTCCGCGAAGGTCCGGGCGAACGCCAGTTCGAACTCCGCTCCGGGATCCAACGCCCCAGGTAGCGAAGCCCCGCCGCCCAAGCCCGTGCCGGTGTCAGCAATGGAGAGCCGGACGTGACGGCCTGGCCGCAGCGCCGCTTGGTGTTCCGCTGTCGCAATGATCTCCTCAAGCGCTGCCCCAAGCGTGAGGGTGCCGCCGTCTGACATGGCGTCGCGTGCGGCGGCGACCAGGCCCAGCAGCACCGACTTCAGTTCCCCCGGGTCAGCCAGGACTGGCGGCAGCCCCGGGGCCACATCCACTTCGACGTGAAGTGGAACGTCCGGGCCGCTTTTGATCACACGCGCCAAGCGCTGCAGCAATGGTGCCACCTCGACCGCCTCGGGCCGGAGCTCGGCGCGCGGAGCAAAAGCCGTGAGGCGCTGGGCCAGCACGCCGCCGCGCCGGGCTACGTCGTTGACCAAGCCAAGGATGGATTGCGCCGTCGCCGGGTCATGCCCGAGGCGCGCGCCGGCCAGGCGCACCCCGCTCTGGACCGCCTGCATGACACCGGCGAGGTCGTGGCCCACATCGTCTGCGAGCCGGCGCAGCGCCTCAAGCCGGCGCAATCGCGCCTCCGTCGCCTCGTGCTCCACCGCCTCCCGGCGGACGCGTTCGGCCATCTCCACCGCCAATCGGCGAAGGGTCATCTCGCTCATGGTGACCGCGGCGAGATCGCGCAGCGCCGCGGCATCGCCGGATGTCCAAACACGTGGCTCGTTATGGATGGCGCATAGGGCTCCAAGTACGTGGCCATCCGCTGTTATGAGCGGCATGCCAAGGTAGGCAATGACGCCGAGCTCGGCGACGGCGAGGTTGCCGGATAGAAGCGGATGGTGGCCCGCGTCCTGGACCAGGAGCGGCTCCCCAGCGACCACGACGTGCTGGCAGAAGGAATGCAGCAGGGAAGTCTCGCGCCGGAGCAGCCAGGGCTGCGGCAGGCCAACAGCGCTCTTGAAGAACTGGCGGTCCGCCTCGACCAGCGACACCAGGGCCGCCGGCACGCCCAGCAGTCGGCAGACCATCCGGGTCAGGCGGTCGAAGGTCTCCTCGGGCGAGGTGTCCAGCAAACCGGTCCGCCGCAGTGCCATGAGGCGATCCTCGTCCCGCAGCGCATTTCTCAGCAGCGTTTCGTCGGACATCGGATTGCCTCCTTGCTCGGCGGGCACCTACGCGTCGTGCCCGTCTGCCCTGCGGGTGGCCATGGAACAGGTTCCACCCTCGAAGCTACGCTGTCCATCCAACTCGGCGGTAGCACGCGGGCCAAAACGGGTAAGGGCTCGCACCGGCGGAACTGCGGCAGTCCCCGCAGTAGGTGCCGGAGGGGCGGCGAGCTACCCCTTCACTGCTTTCTCAACCATTTGGGATTGATCGGGTGGGGACGAGAGTAAGGGATCGCTCATTCAATCAGCTTCCGCCACAAGGAGATGCCGCAACCCTTTCCATTCGCTATCGGCTGCTGCTGACCATACAGCAGCGTTGGCTGACATACGATAGGGACCGCCTAGTGCATTGTGCTAAGCGGGTCATTTAAGGGAACCGACGTCAGGGTTCTTACAACGTCATCAGCAATCTCGTTCGGTTGTAAATCCAAGATTTTGTTGCCGCCTCGAAGCCGCTCTGCCGTGATGTAGCGAAAAGCCAAAAGCGCTTCTTCGCAAGCGGCGCAGAGGTTCGGCAGCTCGGAACCGTCCAGGTCCACAAACAGATCCTGGACAGTTCGGACGTGGAAGAAGAAGCATGGCATCGCAAGAGATTACGCTGTGCCTTCCCCCCCTGGCTGGGCGGTCTCAAACACCACTCATATGCGATAGGTCCTGCCGAAGCGGGCAAGGGACTACTCGCGGCCGTCCGGCGCGACCGTGCTACCACGGAGTTCCGACCGCGAGTTACCCTCCGGCAACGGGGCCAAGGTGGGTGCCAAATCTAAGGGAAGCGCGGCATCGAAGATGCGTTGAAGGCAGCTTTCCGCCGCATCAGGGCGTGGATAGAGCGCCCGGCACAGCTGCTCGACCTGCGGTTGGAAGGCCGTCAGCGCCTCGCGTTGCGGCGGGGTTGCCGGCGCGGCCTCGACTGACGGAAGGGGCTGTGTCTGGGCCAATGATGGGCTCGCTGCCGTGAGTAGCATGGCCGCCAAGGCGTGACGCCAAGCAACCCTCATCGTTAATACAAGCATCGTGCAATGTTCCCGGCAATCATGACTGAGTGACAATGCGAACATGGGTATTGTCATGACCTTGGGAAATGATTTTCGCAGTTCGCGTGCAACATATGATCACCCGCGATGAGGTGCGCCTCACATGCGACAAGGACCGCGTGGCGCAAGTGAGCACCTACCGGCAGCAGTGGCCCCCAGTACGGCTTATGGCTACAACTGGTCGGCCTCATGGCCGCCTTGGGGTGCGGCACGGTTCGATGAGACAGCCGACTGCGGTAGAGATCACCGCAACC
>NZ_JCACHU010000073.1:0-5795 GCF_059504005.1 Belnapia sp.
CCCATTGCTTGCCTCCCGGAACCCAAACCCCTCCAACCGGTTCAAAGACAACGCAGGACGGCGCTGAGAGTGCCCAGGTAGTGTTAAAATGTCTTATCGTTGGGATTGCGGCGTTCTTGTTGTTTGTCGATGGGGCGCGGCTCGGGTCTGCACATGTTGTAGCCCGCTTCAGGATCCGCCTGGGTGGTCGAGGCAATCACGGTGGCGTCGGCTAGCGAGTCAATCTTGACCGTGAATGCTCCAGCCCGGAGTTGATCTGCTTCCACCTCAAATAGCGTTTGGCCGAGGCCATGGGTCGCAAGCTGAGCCCGCAGCCGCCCAACGGCGGTCCGCTCGGGTGTCGGCTCATGGCCCGAGAAGTCGCAGTCGCACCAGAACGAGGCGCGGTCATCAAGCCCCTTGGCAATCCGCACGCCGAAAAAATCATGCCATACCGCAATCGCCATGGCCTTGAACGACGTCAAGGGTGGCCCGGCCGGCCCTCTCTCGCGGCATGGGAGATATCCCGCAGTTGATGCTCGAAGGGCGTCCAGTCGATCAGGTACAGCAGCTTATCCAAGATCGACCGACGTCCATTACCTTCAAAGATGAACACCAGCCTACCCTGGACGCCAACGACGCCACGGGGGCCAGAGCCGCTCATTGCCAGCAGCAAATCAGAGCCAAGCGTTCATGTTCAGCGCAATTGGCGCGCAGGCTTCCTAGGTGGATTTATCGATTAGGAAGTCGTCGCGGTTTTTTCCCTCCGCTTCAGCCATTTGAAGCCATCTTGGCGTCCGGCCCCTGCCTGACCATTCGTCGCCGGTAGGGCTACGGTACTTCGCTGCCACCGGTGGACGCTCAACCTTCGACTCGCCTGCAGGTTTGCGGCCGCGTTTGGTCGGAGCGGCCCCCCCGAGAAGCGATTCCAGATCGAGGCCAAGCTGTTCGCTTTCAGCCTTCATGCGGGACAGAAAGTCCTGTTTGGCGCTTTCCAGCTTGATATCTACTAGGAACCGCGCTCGCTTTAGCACCTGGTTCAGCTCTGGCACGGTAAGCGACTCTAACATCTTGAGGAATTCTGGTTCCGCTTGTTCGTCGGCGCGGAGCTTACGTGGCGGCATCTCGTCTTCGGACAGCTCCGGCTGGGTGGCAGACGACTTTTGGGTGCTGGTACGAACCGCGGCCAATGTGGAACTCCTTTGCTTCAAAACGATCTTATAACCGGCCAGGCTATGCTTTTTCTAGCTTTTCAAGTTTGTGGATAGCCAGCCTGCCAGATTTTGCGCTTTTGGCAATTATTTGAGGCGCCTCTTTTGTCGCATTTGCGATATGGCCCTTGACTCTTGCGTTATTCGTTATGGTCCTTTCCACCGCACCTTCCGTTGCGCCCTGCGCGGCACTCCAAGATACCTTTTAGCCCTTCTTCGGCATTTTTGGTCACGACATCGCTCCTGATTAACCCATTGGGTTCAAACGTGCAAAAAAACAACTAACTTTCTAAAGGCCAATATGGACCATGAGCTGGGTAACGATCAGGCTGCGGGGCATGACTGCTCGCAAGCCCTATCCGTCTGATGTCTTCGATGATGAATGAGCCCTGGTTGCGCCCTAACTGACCCTGCTGCCTGAGGATGCCGGGCAGCGTGAGCACGCGCTGCGCGAGGTGTTCAACGGCCTGCGCTACGTGATCTAGACCGGGGCGCCGTGGCGCTGGATGCCGCACGACCTGCCGCCCTGGGCGGCGGGTTATCAACAGGCGCAGCGCTGGCTGGCGGCAGACTGCTTCGAGGCTTTGGCCAAGGATCTGCGGGCTGTGCCGCGGTTCGCCTCTGGCCGCAAAGTCCAGCCCAGCGCTGCCATCCTGGATAGCCGCACGCTGCGGTCCTCGCCGGAGAGTGGCGCCAGGGCGGGCCATGACGGCGCCAAGCGCAAACGGGGCTCCAAGCTGCACCTGACGGTCAACACGCTGGGCCATCTGCTGGCCCTGCACGTCACGCCCGCCAGCACGGACGACCGCGCCGAGGCAGGCCGGCTAGCCCAGGCCGTGCAAGCCTCCACCGGTCAGAGCGTTGACCTGGCCTATGTCGACCAAGACTACACCGGCCCGGAAGCCGCTCATGCCGCCAAGGCGCCTGGCATTGTGCCGGAGGCCGTAAGCTGCCAGACGCCAAGCGTGGCTTCGTGCTGCTGCCGCGGCGCTGGGTGATCGAGCGATCCTTTGCCTGGGCCACCCGCTATCGCCGGCTGGCGGAGGACTACACAGGGTATGCCGGCACCTTTGCCGACCTCCACCTCGTCGCCTTCGTCTGCCTCATGCTCTAGCAGGTCGCGCAACTGACCGAAGGTCCGTAACGGCCTCTGGCGAAGGAGGGGATGCCAGGCCTTTGCGCCTGGCAACCTGCCGGGAAGGAGCGCTTGGGAACGGAATAGCGCCCCCAGTGCCGTCATACGGCTTCCGCGCGCAATTGCCTTGCAGCGGTAACCAAGTTCGCCATAGCGGGCTTCACTTCGGCCCAGTTGCGCGTCTTGCAGCCACAATCGGGGTTGAGCCAGAGCCGGCGGCGCGGTACGCGCTGCGCCGCCCGCCTTGCCAGCTGCGCTATCTCCTCGGCCGAAGGCACCCGGGGCGAGTGGATGTCCCACACCCCCGGCCCGATCTCATTCGGGTAGTCGAAAACCGCGAATGCCTCCAGCAGCTCCATGTCGCTGCGCGCGGTCTCGATCGAGATCACGTCGGCATCCATCGCCGCGATGCTCTCGATGATGTCGTTGAACTCGCTGTAGCACATATGGGTGTGGATCTGCGTCTCGTCGCGCACCACGCTCGCCGAGAGCCGAAAGCACGCCACCGCCCAACGCAGATAGTCCGCGCGATTTGCCTGGCGGAGCGGCAGGCCCTCCCGGAAGGCCGGCTCGTCGATCTGCACGATCGGGAGTCCGGCAGCTTCGAGGTCCGCAACCTCGTCGCGGATGGCGAGCGCGATCTGGCGGCAGACCGTCTCGCGGGGGATGTCACTGCGCACGAAGGACCATTGCAGCATGGTCACCGGCCCCGTCAGCATGCCCTTCAGCGGCTTGGCCGTGAGCGACTGCGCATAGGCCGACCAGCGCACCGTCATCGGGGCCAGGCGCGCGACATCGGCCCAGATGATCGGCGGCGCCACGCAGCGGCTGCCGTAGCTCTGCACCCAGCCATGCTTCGTGAAGGCATAGCCGGCGAGCTGCTGGCCGAAATACTTCACCATGTCGTTGCGCTCGAACTCGCCATGGACGGGTACGTCCACGCCAATCTCCTCCTGCCAGCGCACGGCCTCCGCCGTCAGGCGCTCCATCTCCGCCTCGTAGCTCGCCCGCTCGAGCTCTCCGCGGGCGAGGCGCGCGCGCAGGCTCCGCACCTCGGCCGTCTGCGGCCAGGAGCCGATGGAGGTCACCGGCAGTTCCGGCAGGTTGAGCCGCGCCGCCTGCGCCGCCGCACGCGCCGGATAGGGGCTGGCGCGCCGCTCCATGTCCGACGTCACCTTGGCCAAGCGGGCGGCTACGGTGGCGTCGTGGAGCCGCGTATCGGCACGCGCGTCGGCCAGCGCCCGGTCGCTTTCCTCAAAGGCGGCGCCGACGGCCTTCTCGCCCTCGTCCAGCGCGCGGGCCAGAGTCGCAACCTCCTTCAGCTTCTCGTTGGCGAAGGCAAGGCGACGCTTCAGCGCGGGGTCGAGCCCGGTTTCCATCGCCAGGCTGTGCGGCACATGCAGCAGCGAGCAGGAGGGGGCGACCATCAGCCGCCTGCCGAAGCCCGCTGCCTCGGCCACATGGAGCTGCGCCAGGGCGGCGCGCAGGTCGGTCCGCCAGACATTGCGCCCGTCCACCACGCCGAGCGAGAGCCAGCGATCGCGCGGCAGCACCTCCAGCACGTCCGGCAGCTGCCCCGGCGCGCGGACCAAGTCCACATGGAGGCCGGCGACCGGCAACGCGGCAGCCAGGGCGAGATTGTCGCGCAGGCCCTCAAAATAGGTCGCCAGCAGCAGGTTCAACCCTGGCGCGGCCTCAGCCAGGGCGCGGAAGGCCATGCGGTAAGCCTCCCCCGCACCGGCCGGCAGGTCGGTCACGAGGCAGGGCTCATCCACCTGCACCCAGACGGCGCCGGCCTCAGCCAGGAAGCGCAGCGCATCGGCATAGGCCAGCAGCAGCGCCGGCAGCAGGTCGAGCGGGCGCGCGCCGCCCTCCGTCTTCGACAGCAGCAGCAGCGAAACCGGGCCGAGCAGCACCGGGCGGGTGCGGGTGCCCTGCCCAAGCCCCTCGCGCAGCGCGCGGGCCCAGCGGTTGTCTAGCAGCCGCGGGCGCATCGCAGCCGACAGGCGCGGGACCATGTAGTGGTAGTTGGTGTTGAACCACTTGGTCATCTCGAGCGCAGCGGCATCGCCCGGGATGCCGGCGGCGCGCTCGGCCTCCGTCCCGCGGGCGCCGCGGGCGAGGGCGAACATGCTGGCGAGGGAGACCGGCCCCTCGCCGGACCAGCCATAGCCGGCGGGAACCATGCCGAAGGCGCAGGCGGTCTCGAGCACATGGTCGTAAAGCGCAAAATCGGCCGAGGGCACATGGCTGATACCGCTGCCCTGCTGCCTGGCGCGGGCGTCGGCGCGCAAGGCGGCGGCGGTGGCCTGGAGCTTGTCCTGGCCGATATGGCCGGCCCAAAAGGCTTCGAGGGCGGCTTTGAGTTCGCGGTTCGGCCCAATGCGCGGGTAGCCGAGATTGGCGGCGATCGTCATCGCAGGCGGTCTCCGTCGCCCGGTGCACCCAGCCCGGCCGTAGGGTGGCGCGCCCCCGTCAGGCGGGGTGCACGGCGCCGGCAGGTCTCCTGGCTCGCGGGTGCGGGCTGGTGCCCATCGCCTCCGGCCCTGCCTTCCCGCTTGCGCAGTGGCGCCACCCTCGACAGGCGGCACAGGCCGGCGGCTTCCCGCCGACAGTTGCTGGGGCAGCGTCCGACTTGGGGCGCACCCCGCACGGACTTCCCTTTTCACCCGCTCGCGCGGGACCAACGCCATATAAAGATATCTTTATGCTTGGGGGAGTCAAGCGCAGTCCTCCGGCTCCTCCGTCCCTGATGTCGCAGCGGCCTTTGCCTGGGGCGCAAGCCGCGCCGTCGCCCGGCGGAGGATGTCGCCCCGCGTTGCAGCGTCCGCGGCAGGCCAGGCTCGATCTTGGCCAGTGACCGCCCATGGCTTCCGCAGGCCCCAGCGGCCAGCAGGTAGCGGCATGGCCGCCGGCGGGGCAAGGCGACCTCTCCGGCGCCGGTGGCCGTCGGCTCAGCCAAGCGCCGCCGTCCAGCAACATCAGAAGCCCCGTGTCTAGGCTTTTGCAGGTATCGAAGACTGCATCGGCTTCGACCAAGCGGGCCAGCCAAGGCTTCTGTACAAGGAGGCGTCCCGTGAGCCGGATGCGCAGCGGCGGGTTGCGCAACGCCAGGCGGAAAGCAGCCAGCCGCTGACGCAGCAGGCCCGACCCGTCCATGTGCCGGGATGCCAGGCTGAGGGAGAGGCCGAGCATGGCGAAGCTCAGCGCCTCCAGGCGCCGCTGCAAGGCGGCTTCCCTCGCTGCCGACTCAAAGGCATGCGGCCAGCCGGGCCTCTAAAGCTGTTCCGAGGCGAGTACCGCCGGCGCATGCGGCCAAAGTGCCGCTTGGCCCGGGCCCCGGCCGAGCAGGTGTATCCTGCAGAACGCGATCTTCACCTCGACCTCAGGCTGGGCATCCTTCGTCCAGGGGTCGCCTAGGGTTTGTGACTGAACCTTGCGATGCGCAGGTTGATCATGGTGGCGGCGAG
>NZ_JCACHU010000074.1:0-5617 GCF_059504005.1 Belnapia sp.
TGTCCTGCCGCAACGCATTCAGAATACAGGAGTTCTTCATGGACGGGCTCTTAGCGGCTAAGCAATTGATCAGGTGACGCTGCCAAATGCAGCGCCGCCGCAAGCCTGCGACACCCGGCGCAAGCGGCAGACGGCGCACCTGCCTGCCGAAGCTTAAGGTCCTCCCATCAGCCAAGGCCGCATCCCGCGGCACAGCGACAGACAGAGGAGAGACCCCATGATCCGCAAGCACAGCCTGAGCCTGACCCTGGCCGCGACCCTGGCCCTCGGCATCAGCAGCGTCGCTCAGGCGCAGCAGACTGGCCCCCGCCTGATCGGTGGCGGCGACGACGCCCAGGTCGTCTACACGCAGCCGAGCCATAACTTGGTCGGGCGCGGCACGGCCACCCTGGTCGGAGGCGGCGAGGACCGGCAGGTGGTCTATGGCCCGATGAACACCAGCCAGGCCTCGAGCGGTCTCGTGGCCCGCATCATCGGTGGCGGTGAGAACCTGCAGGTGGTCTATGAAGCGGCGCCGAACACCAACTCGGCCCTCGCCGGCACCATGGGCCCGCCGCGCACCTGATCTCTATCTGCATCAACACAGCACCCCCTGCAGACCCAAATCGGGCCTGCAGGGGGCGCTCCTGTTTGGTCACCGGCTCGCTTGGTCAGGGTAAATCGAGCGTCGAGAAGCATGGCCGAGCATACTGGACGCTGATCCAAGAGCCGGGTCCGCACAGCCATTGACGCCGACGGACAATGCCGTCGGTAACCCAAACTGCGTGGCGGCGCCGCAGCGAAGCTGCCTTTGGCTGCCGAGGCGCTCAACCGTCTCCGGACCACGAAGCCAGTTTCCCATCCATACCGCTTGGCGTGGCCTGGGCAAAGCAACCAAGGCTGGCCGAGCCTCGCCGCTGCATCATGTCCAAGATCAGAATCTTTGTTCAGCCGAGGCAGCCAACTGCAGCGCCGCCGCAAGCCTGCGACACCCGGCGCAAGCGGCAGACGGCGCGCCTGCCTGCCGAAGCTTAGGGTCCTTCCATCAGCCAAGGCCGCATCCCGCGGCACAGCGACAGACAGAGGAGAGACTCCATGATCCGCAAGCACAGCCTGGCCCTGGCCGCGACCCTGGCCCTCGGCATCAGCAGCGCTGCCCAGGCGCAGCAGACCGGTCCCCGCCTGATCGGTGGCGGCGACGACGCCCAGGTCGTTTACGCGCAGCCAAGCCATAACCTGGCCGGGCGCGGCACGGCCACCCTGGTCGGAGGCGGCGAGGATCGGCAGGTGGCCTACGCGCCGGACACGGTGGCGCAGCCTGGGCATGGCCTCGTGGCGGTGCTCGTCGGCGGCGGGGCGGATGTGCAGCTCGCCTACCGCGAGCCGACGATGCCCTGGACCATGACGGCCGAAGCCGGACAGCGCCCGCGCGGCTGACCGCACCCTGAACCGGCATTGCCCCCCGCGGACCCCCACTGGGTCCGCGGGGTTGCCCTTGCTTGCTCGCCTGCTACCCAAGGGTGGCCAATCGGCCTCGCTCATCTCGTTGTATCTTTTCCAGTCCGCCATCCTTTGCCATGTGTTGCGCCCGAAGCGCCCATCCTACCGAGGCGTCCTGCGCAACGATTGCCCAAGGGGAGTGACAGATGAGCCGGGACAGCAACGCCGCAGTATCGCCCCTGCAATCCGGTCGGCGGCCGCCCGAGGCCATCGGCCAGATCCTCGACCAGGCCCCGGTGCTGGCCGAGGAGGTTCTGCGCGGCGATACCAGGCTGACCCAGCGTTGGTCGCATGGCGCGCTGCACGACTTCCTGCCGGCCATGTCGGGCCACGTCGTCATGACCTATTACGGCGCCGCCCAGGAGATCATCTGGCGCCAGGGCCAGCAGCGCTTCGCCTCCCGCACCGCGCCGGGCACCATCACCTTGATCCCCGACGGGCATGAGGGACGCTGGGACATCGCCGGCCCCATCGAGGTCTCGCATGTCTACCTGACCCGCGAGCGGCTGGCGGCCTCGGCCGAGTTCCTGTTTCCGGGCCGGAGCATCGACCTGGTCGGTCGGGTTGGCTTCGAGGACCAGACCAGTGCCCGGGTTCTGGAGTTGCTGAGCCGCGAAGCCGCGCAGGGCGACCCAGCCACCCGGCTGTTCGTCGAGCAGGCCATCGACCTGCTCTGTACCCAGCTGATCCGGACACATTCCACCCTGGCGACGCCCGCCGCGCCGCCGCCGCGCCGCGGCCTGGCGAACTGGCAGGTGAAGCGGGTGACGGAGTTCATGCGGGAGAACCTGGAGCGGGAGATCGGGCTGGACGAGCTGGCGGGGCTCGTCGGGCTGAGCCGCTTCCACTTCTGCACCGCCTTCCGTCTGGCGACAGGCCAGACGCCGCATGAGTGGCTGACCGCCCTGCGCATCACGGCGGCCCAGCAGATGCTGGCGCAGCCGGAGCTGCCGGTGACCAGCATCGCCCTGGCGGTCGGTTACCAGACGCCCTCCGCCTTTGCCGCGGCCTTCCGGCGCCTCACCGGCACGACGCCCACCGCCTATCGGCGCAGGCTGTAGTCGCTGCAGGCAAGGAACTACGAGGTTTCCGTCATGGAAATGCCCGTCCCTGGGATTAGGCTGCTCCCAGGGACGGGCCAAGGCTCGACTCTGCGGCCGGCCGTTCAGGCGGCGAAGTCGGTCGAGTGCGAGAGCGAGCTCCAACGCGCCAGCTCCTCCGCAACGAAGGCAGTCTTGGCCTCCAGCACCGCGACGGCGTCGCTGCCGAAGGGCAGGCGCAGCGGCGGCTCCGCCATGGCGGCCAGCGCCAGGATGCCGGCCGCCAGCTTCGCCGGGTCACCGGGCTGGTTGTGGCTGACGGTGCGGGCCCGCTGGCGCGTCGCCCCGGCCGTCTGGGTGTAGTCGTCGATCCGCGGGGTGCTCACCGCCAGCGACCGCTCGTCGAGGAAATCGGTGCGGAAATAGCCTGGTTCGACGATGGTCACATGGATGCCAAGCGGCTTCAGCTCCGCCGCCATGGCCTCGCTCAACCCCTCCACAGCGAACTTCGTCGAGCAGTAGACGCCAAAGCCCGGGCTGGCGCGGAAGCCGCCGACCGAGGAGAGGTTCATCACATGCCCGGCGCGTTGCCGGCGCATCTGCGGCAGCACGGCGCGGCACACGGCGAGCAGGCCGAAGACGTTGGTGCGGTAGAGGCGTTCCACCTCCTCGGCCGTCGCCTCCTCCACGGCGCCCAGCAAGCCGAAGCCGGCATTGTTCACCAGCACGTCGATGCGCCCGAACCGGGCGACAGCCTTGGCCACGGCAGCCTCTACCTGCGCGTCGTCGGTGACGTCGAGGGCAACCGCCAGGAGGTTGGGATGCTCGCCGAGCGCCGTGGTGACGGCCGCAGGGTCGCGCGCCGTGCCGACCACCTGATCGCCTGCGTCGAGCGCCGCGGCGGCGATCCGGGCGCCGAGACCACGCGAGGCGCCGGTGATGAACCAGGTCTTCATGGGGCTTCTCCATCTTGATCCGGCCGTTCGGGCCGGGGGTTGCGACTGACCGATGCTTAAGGGGAGGAGCGGCAAGGCGCCGTTCGGGCCTTGCCGCCGCTGTTCCTGCCTTGCGGTGCTGCGCCGGTCAGGCGATGGCGAGGGCCTCTGGGTCGATCGGCAGCTTGCGCAGCCGCACCCCCGTCGCCGCAAAGACGGCATTGGCGAGCGCCGGCGCGATGGCCGCGGTGCCGGGCTCGCCCATGCCGCCGGGCTCATCGTTGCTTTGGACGATGTGGACCTCGATCGCCGGCGCCTCGTCGATGCGCAGTGGGCGGTAGGTGTCGAAATTGCCCTGCTCGACCCTGCCGTTGCGCAGGGTGATCTCGCCGTAGAGCGCGGCCGACAGCCCGAAGATGATGCCGCCCTCGATCTGCGCCCTGACCGTATCCGGGTTGACGATGATGCCGGCATGCACGGCGCAGACCACGCGCTCCATCCGCACCGTGCCGTCCCGGGCGACGGCGACCTCCGCCACCTGCGCCATGGTCGTGCCCCAGCCTTCGATCAGGGCGATGCCGCGGCCGCGCCGGGCCCCGAGCGGGCTGCTCCAGCTGGACTTCGCCGCCGCCAGGTCGAGCACCTGCCGCGCCCATGGATGCCGGCCAAGCAAGTGCTGCCGGTAGGCGACGGGATCCTGTCCGGCCTTGGCCGCCAGCTCGTCCAGGAAGCTTTCGACCATGAAGGCGTTGTGGGTGACGCCGACGCCGCGCCACCAGGCCGTGCGCAATCCCTTTGGCGGTTCCACCCGGACATAGTCGACATGGGCATTGGCGAAGGCGGCCGGCAGCCACCGGGCCATGATGGAGGAGCCGGCGACGCGGTGGTGGAAGGCCACCGGGTTGCCCCCCACGTCCAGCCCCGCCGCCAGTCGGTCATGGTAGTAGGGGCGGTAGAGGTCGTGCTGGGTGTCCTCCTCCCGCGTCCAGACCAGCTTCACCGGCCAGCGGGTTTGGCGGGCGATGAGGACGGCCTGGGTGATGCTGTCCACGTCCAGCCGCCGGCCGAAGCCGCCGCCCAGCAGCTGGTTGTGCACGATCACCTGCTCGACCGGCAGGCCGGCGGCCTCGGCCGCTGCCTGCTGGGCGCGGGTGAGGGTCTGGGTGCCGCCCCAGACCTCGCACTGGGTCGGGCTCAGGCGCACCGTGCAGTTGATCGGCTCCATGGGGGCATGGGCGAGGAAGGGCAGCTCGTAACGTGCCTCCACGCGTTGTGCAGCGCCCTCCATGGCGGCGCGGACGTCGCCCTTGTCGACCGCGACGGCGCCGGGCTGGTCTGCCGCGCGGCGGAGAGCTCCCGCGACGTCTTCGGTGGAGAGGGCGGCGTTCGGCCCCGCCTCCCAGTGGATGTCGAGCGCCTCCAACCCCTTCCGGGCCGCGCCCATATGGTCCGCCACCACGGCCACGGCAGCGTCCAGCCGCACCACCTGGCGCACGCCGCGGACAGCGAGGGCCGGCGCCGGATCGACGCTGCGGAGCCGGCCGCCGAGCACCGGGCAGGCTGCCACGGTTGCGATCTTCATCTCCGGCAGGCGGACATCGATCCCGAAGCGAGCCGTGCCGTTCACCTTGGCCGGGGTGTCGATCCGCTTGGCCGAGGTCCCGATCAGGCGGAACTGGTCCGGAGACTTCAACCTCACCTGGGAGGGCACCGGTTGGGCAGCGGCAAGGCTGGCCAGCGCGCCGTAGCTCAGGCTGCGGCCGCTCGGCGCATGATGCACCCGGCCCCGCTCGGCCCGGCAGCTGGCGGGGTCCACCTGCCAGTACTGGGCGGCGGCGCCCACCAGCATCTTCCGGGCGGTGGCACCTGCCTCACGCAGCGGCTTGAAGAAGCCGCGCACGGAGGTGGAGCCGCCGGTGTTCTGGAAGCCCATTAGCGGGTTGGCGAAGCGCCGGTCATCCGGCGGCGCCGCCACCACGGTGACCTGGCTCAGCTCGACCTCGAGCTCCTCGGCGATCAGCATGGACATGGCCGTGTAGGCAGCCTGGCCCATCTCCACCTGGGACATGGTCAGGACGATCGCGCCGTTCGGCTCGATGCGCACGACGGCATTGGGCTGGAACGCGGCGGGCGGGCCTGCAAGGGCCGGCTGAGCGGGATCGG
>NZ_JCACHU010000075.1:0-5445 GCF_059504005.1 Belnapia sp.
CGATCGTCGTAATCTCCTCCATCGATGCCTCCTCTCCCTCGTGGTGGGGCTCAGCACCAACCACGCTATGGCACCTCGATGCCGCAGAGCAGGGGCATCCAACCCATCAAGTTAGGCTTCGCTCAATCTCGCCAGTTGGACAGGGAGGGAGGCTCTGACCTCCGAACTGTACACGTTGCGCCGTTTGTTATCGCGCAGTGGCGCCCCGCGCAGTTCCCTTCCGGCTCCCAAGCCGAACCCTATCTCAGGATGAAATTGGCTTGGTGATGTTTATGCATCAGGCGATCTAGCTCTTGGAGAGTGAGGGTTACCGCAGGTAAGAGGGCAAAGCTGCGCAATCCTGTTTCGTGCGAAATCGTACATCGACCGCGCTGAGGCGGTCTAGCCGCAGCATTCGTATGGTTCTGGGCAGATGAAACGCGGTGTGCGTATCCATATGGAGTCCATTACCCGCCGCGACCCTTCGGCGCGGGTGACCGAGAGAGACCAGCGCTCCCGCCGACACCCAGTCGCAGGAGCCCTCCATGGCCCTCTCCGTCGTACCCGTTGCCTTCCCGCGCAACCGTCTGCTCACAGCCTTGCCGCCGGACGACCTTGCTGAGCTTCTGCCGCAGTTCCAGCCGGCGGAGCTCGCACTCCGCCAAGTCCTACATGAGCCTGGCAAGGCAATCGGCTCCGTCTACTTCGTCGAGACCGGCTGGGTGTCCATGCTGGCCTATCTGGAGGATGGCGACGCCGCCGAAGTCGGCCTGGTCGGCCGCGAAGGCATAGTCGGGCTGCCGATCCTGCTCGGTGGGAACAGCACTGACCTCGAAGCCATGGTGCAGGCCCCCGGCACGGCCCTTCGCATGGATGCGGCCGCTTTCCGGCAGGAACTGGAGCGCATTCCTGCGCTGCGCAGTCTGCTCCTGCGGTACGCGCTGCTCCATCATGAACAGGTAACGCGCACGGCAGCCTGCAATGGCCGCCATCACATCGATCAGCGTCTCGCCCGCTGGCTGCTGATGGCGCATGACCGGGCCGATGGTGATCGGTTTGCGATGACGCACGAGTTCATGTCCATGATGCTCGGGGTCCGCCGTGCCGGGGTCACCGTTGCGGCTGGAGCGCTGCAGAAGGCGGGGCTGATCCGCTATGGCGGCGGCAACATGATGATTACTGACCGGCCGGGCCTGGAGGCCGTCGCTTGCGAGTGCTACGGCGTGGTTCGCCGCGCCCAAGACAGCTTGTTCGGCCTGCCGGATGGGCAGAGGAACGCCTATCGCCCCTGAACTTGCCCAGCCGAAGCTGCCAGCTTCCTCCAAAGCCGCAGCGCCGCACTTCGCCAGCGGCTCTGTTGCTGACCACCGCTTATAGTGCGGACGAAGGTTCTCTCAGGTGAGCGCGCTTGCCTCGGCGGGCGTGCGAAACGGGACAGACCTCTATTCGCCAAGAGCCACAGATAGCTGATGTCGGCTCCAGCCGAATATTCTCTCTTCAGAACAGCATCTTGAAGTCAGGGAGGCGTCCGCAATGTACAGCGCATTGATGTCAGAACGCGTCGCCGATCTGTCAGGACAACGAGTTCTGGTAGTGGAAGACGAAGCTCTTGTGGCCATCCTGATAGAGGACGGCCTCATCGATGCTGGTGCTGAGGTCGTTGGAACAGCCAACACGGTTGAGCGTGCCCTGGCCATGATTGAGTCTGCCATGTCGGACGGGGCGCTGACTTCCGCCGTGCTGGACCTGAACCTAGGCGGTCAGCGGGTTCAAGCGGTGGCGGACAGACTGGTATTGCTCGGCGTGCCATTTGTGATTGCCACGGGGTATGGCAACAACTGCGACACTGGAGGGCATACCGCGGTGCCGGTAATCCACAAGCCGTTCAGCTTATTCGCGCTGACCTCGGCAGTGGCAGGCGTGGCCTAATACCAAATCCCATTGATCAGAACCGATGTGCCCAGTCGCGCAGTCCGATGGACATGATAGTCCAGGGCTGCTCGACGAGGCGGTTCCAAGCGCGACAGCGGTGGTCGACGATGTCCTCATAGCAGCGGAAGACGCGGTTCGACAGCCAGTTGTCCCGTATGAACTGCCAGGTGTTCTCGACCGGGTTCAGTTCGGGGCATTTCGGCGGCAGCGGGATGAGGGTGATGTTCGGCGGCACCTCGAGCCGGTCCGACAGGTGCCATCCGGCCTGGTCGAGCAGCAGCACGGCATGTGCACCAGGCGCGACCGCGGCAGCGATTTCGGCAAGGTGCAGGCTCATGGCTGCGGTGTTGCAATGGGGCAGAACAAGACCTGCCGCCTTGCCCTCCTTGGGGCAGATGGCGCCGAAGAGGTAGGTCGACGCCGTGCGCTGGTCATTTGGCGCCATAGGCCTGGTGCCGCGCCGGGCCCAGCGCCGGGTGATCTTGTTCTTCTGCCCCACTCTGGCCTCGTCGGCGAACCAGACCTCGATATCGCCCGCTGCTACGCCCTTCTCACGCGCGACTTCGTCCAGGCGGGCGGGGAAACTTTTTTAACATTCCCGATGGCGTCTTCCGCCTGCGCATGATGACGCGGCCGCGCCGAGAGCTTGCGATAGCCGAGCGCCCGCACCTCGCGGCTCATGGTCTGCTTGGCGGCCGTGACCCGATGCTCCTCCCACAGCCATTGGCAGAGATCGACCAGCCGCCACCGGACCGCACCGTGGATGGTCGGTATCGGGCCGCTCTCGAGCACCGCCGCCAGGGCCGCACGGTGGCCACTGTTCAGCCGTGACGCCTGGCCCGGCGCCTTGCGATCAAGCAGCCCAGCCGGACCCTCGGCATTGAACCGAACAACCCAGTCCCGGACGATCTGCACCGTCACTCCGCCGATCCGGGCGGCCTCCGTGCGTGACGCTCCATCGTAAATGGCGGCCAAGGCCAACAGGCGGCGGGCCTGGGCCGCATCCTTGGTCCGTCGAGCTGCACTACGAAGTCCAGCCGCGTCAAAGTCAGCTCGGAGTGCGATGGGCATGGCGAAGCTCCCATGTTCGCCACGTTGAATCAGAGCGCCGTCAGTCTTGGAATCCCCAACGAGTCATACTCTCGGAGACTTGGTATAAGTCGGTTCGATCGGCCGACATCAGTGCATCGCCGGCTTTCAGCCTTTAGCCAGCATCGCCCAAGCCCGCATCGCCGCCCCGCACATGGACAGCGGCAGGATCCGCCGCCATTGGGGTCAGGACACGAAAGTGCTCTGAGTGTCCGGCTTGTGCGAACGAATAGGCAACTCAGGTCGGTGGCGCCTGAGGAGAGGTCGCAGTTGGGCGGGGAGCAGACATAGGCGTCATCGCGCTTCAACCGCCGCTTTGTGCCCAAGCCGGCCATCAGCTGGGCACAACGGATTTCTCGCAAGCTGACGCTGCGTTTCCGGCCTCGACCGATCGGGAAGGGCGGAGAGCAGACTCCAATCCGCTGCGGGCCCTTGCATGGCTGTGATGGCGCGCCGGCTATCGCTCCAGCAAACCGAGCTAATGGCGCGGGCTGGACGGGATTTCAGGCTACTCCCACAACCCGTCCGGCATCGGCAGGCCGCTCAGAATCTCCGGCGCCAGCGGCGTCCGCACCGCGATCCCGTTGGCGTCGGACCACCACAGCAGCTGCCGTGTGTGCTGCGCCGTGTGCCAGACCGAGCGCTCGAGGAAGGCATGCAGCGGATGCGTGCCGTAGAACATCTTGAGCGGCTGGTTGCAGCTGCGGTCCTCAAGCCCGTCCCACCAGGCGGTCACCCCCGCCCGCATCTTGGTCCCATAGGCGAGGATGCCTGGGACGCCAATTGCCTCGGGCGCATCGACATTCGCCACCACGGTCCAATCCTCAAGGCCCTGGGTCACGGTCTGCAGGAAGGCGTCCGGCACCTGGTAAATATGGAAGGCGAGGTCACGGATGGTGCGCGGCCGCTCGGCCACCGGCCGCCGCGGCAGGGCATCGGCAGGCAACCCAGCAATAGCTTGGTCAGCGACATCGAGAATTGTCTGCCAGCGTGCCATCAGCACCGCCGGCGTCAGATGGTCCGTGCTGTGGCTGATGCCAACGAACCGGGCGACGTCATCCAGCGACTGGGCGAAGGTGAAGTCCTCGCCGCGGACCACCACCGGCACGCTCCGGGCCCCGATCGAGGCGAGGAAGTCCATGGCCGCAGGCTCTGCGGCGACGTTGACCGGGCGGTAGGCGACCCCCTTGCGGGTCAGAAATTCCTTGACCTTCACGCAGCTTGAGCAACCCGGGGTCCAATACACGCTGATGCCGTCCATGCCGCGCCTCCCATCGTCTGAGGTGTGGGGTTCCGTATTCTAGGGACGGCGCTGGTTTTGGCTCATTCAATGTCGCGAAGCGGCCATCGCGGGAAGCGATGGCGGCCGCCGGTCCGGTCCCATATCCTTGTCAGGGTCAGGCAGGGAAGGCGCTGGGTGGATCTGCGTCAGCTGAAATACTTTGTCCGGATCGTTGAGCAGCGCAGCATGTCGCGCGCCTCGGTCGAACTCGGCATCGCGCAATCGGCACTGAGCTTGCAGATTGCGACGCTGGAGACGCGGCTGCGTCAAAAGCTGTTGGAGCGCCGTTCCACCGGCGTATTTCCGACCGAGGCCGGCCAGGCGCTGTACCGCCACGCCGTCGCCATCCTACGTCAGGTGGAGCGGGCGGAGCACGACATCGAACACGCTGGAGGCGAGCCAAGTGGCCCCGCCTCCCTCGGCCTGCCCACCGTGATGCAGGACCTGTTGGCGCTGGAGCTCTTCGCCGCCGTGCGAGCACGCCTGCCCGCCGTCTCGCTGCGCCTGCTGGAGGGGATGAGCTACCTGCTGAAGGAGATGGTCCTGCAAGGCCGCCTCGACATGACGGTTACCTACCGGTTCGACCCGACACCAGGCATGGCCGAACTGCCGCTGTTCCGGGAGACCGTCTACCTCGTCTCGCCGGCGACGTCCGGGCTTAGGCGCCGCGAGGGCACGGTGCCGCTCGAAGAGGTGCTGCAATATCCACTCGTGCTGTCCAGCGCCCAGACGGTGATGCGGCGCTTGGTGGAGGCAGGGTTGGCGACCCAGGCACGGGCGCCGGAGGTATTGGCCGAGATCGATTCGTTGCGCACGCTGCTCGATATCACTGAGCAAGGGCATGCGCACACAATCCTGCCGGCCTCGGCGCTGCAGCGACATCTGCGGGGCGATTCCGCCGGCAAGCTGGTGTTCCATCCGCTGGAGATGTCGCGCCACGTGGTGCTGTCCACCTCCGAGCATCTACCGCAGGGGCTAGCCGCCACGGCGGTACAAGACCTTTTGCGTGAGATGATCGAGGCTGCGCTGAAGAAGAAACGCTGGATGGGCATCCACCCGCCGTAAGAGGCCGGGGCACGACTACCCTTGGCTGAGGTCCGCTTCGGGTCGAGGCTGTGTAAAAACCGCTGCCGTTAGCTGCTGCTGAGGTGGGCCAGCGCTCG